>NZ_KV787368.1:0-135320 GCF_001807075.1 Corynebacterium sp. HMSC14B06
CCCATTATCGGGGACACTCACAAGGTAACGGGAATGCGACCGGGGAAGCCCAACGCATGTGGGCCTCGAGCATTCGCGTTTTAGCGCTTCAGCCCCGCGATCATGGTCTTCAAGTTGCTGCGCAGGAAATCCTCGTAGGTTCCCGCGACCGTGCCCGGCTTGCCGAGCTCATCGGAGTGCAGTGGCTCGTCGAAGATCGGAATCCCGGCCTCCTTCGAGACGGTCTTCATGGGGCGCGTATCCACGTTCGACTCCACGAACAGGTGCTTCGGGCGCTTGTCCTTCAGCTGGCGCACGAGGTGTCCGATCTGCGCGGGGGAGCCGTTTTCATCCGTGTCGATCTGCCAGATATACAGCTGCTCCATGCCGTAGGTGTCGACCATGTATTGGAAGGCATGTTCACTGGCCACGAGCACACGATCCTCCTTCGGCAGCGCACCGATCTGCTCGCGGTAGTCGGCGTCGATGCTCTCCAGCATGGCCTTGTACTCCGCCCCCTTCTCCTCGATGTGCTCGGCACGCTCGGGCAGGGCCTCGGCCAGCGCCGCGGTCACGTTCTCGGCCATCGCGATGCCGACGGTCGGGTCCAGGAAGGCGTGCGGGTTGATCTCCTGATTGCCCTTTTCGTCCTTGAGGTACTTCGGTTCCACGCCCTTGGTGGCCTCGACCATCTGGGAATCGTCCAGGCCCGCGGTGTTTTTCAGTTTCGCGAGCCAGCCGTGCTCACCGCCCTCGAGGTTCAGCCCGTTGTAGAACAGCAGGTCGGCGTCGCTCGTCGCATCCAGGTCCGCGGGCAGGGGGGCGTAGTCGTGCGGGTCCGTGCCGGTCGGCACGAGGTTATGGACGTCCACCGCCTCGCCGCCGATCTCCTCCACCAGGTCCGCCAGCAGCGTGAAGGTGGTGACGACGTTCAGCTGCTCACCGTCTGCCTTCTCCTCCGTCGAGAAGGTCACGGCCCCGAACACGAGGGCACCGCCCACCAGGAGGGCCAACAGCGCGGCCAGTGGCTTATTGCCCAGCGAGCGAGCAATCAGTCCCTTGCCTGGCGCGAAGAGGAAAGCCAGCAGGAACAGCGCGCTGGCGGTCAGCACGATCGTCACGCCGGAGGACACGTTGTAGCTATAGCTCAGGAACAGCCCCACTACGGAGCTGAGCGCCGAGATCGCCACTGAAAACCCGATCATCACTCCCAGCCGGTTCGTCAGCAGGTACGCCGCCGACGCCGGAGTGATCAGCAGGGAGACCACCAGGATCACGCCCACCGTCTGCAGGGAAATGACCGTCACCAGCGTGAGCACCACCATCAGCCCGTAGTGGATTGCCCGCACGGGCACGCCAGCCGACTGCGCCATGACGGGGTCGAAGGTGCTGAGCTTGAGCTCCTTGTAAAAGACCAGCGTGAGAATCAGCACGGCAGCGGCAATACCGATCGAGAGGTTGCGGTCGGCGTCCTGAACGGTCAGGACGTTGCCGAAGAGGATCTCCGTCAGATCCGTCGCCGTCTGCGCTTTCGCCATGAGCAGCACGCCGATCGCGAAGAAGGTGGAAAAGACGATGCCGATCGCCGAATCGTTCTTCACAGTGGAGCGTTCGCTGATCAGCCCGATCGCCAGTGTGGCGAGTAGACCCGCGACCACCGCCCCGAGGAAGAGGTTCGTGCCGAGCAGGTAGGAGGCCGCGACCCCCGGTAGTACGGCGTGCGAGATGGCGTCGCCGATCAGGGCCATGCCGCGCAGCACGATGAAGCTGCCGACGATGCCGCAGGCCACGCCCACGATCACCGAGGTGATCAGCGCTTTTTGCAGGTAGCCGTGGCTGAGTAGTGAGTCGAGGAACTCCGCGATCATGCTGTCTCCTCCTGGAGGGCTGCCTGCCGTGGCGTGGGGTGGGCTGGTGCTGACGGCTCGCGGATGACGAGCGCGCCGAAGGCCTTCTGCAGCACGTCGGGGACGAAGACCTCCTCGGTGGGACCCGCCGCGACGAGCTCGCCGTTGAGGACGATGAGGTCGTTGTAGTAGCCGCGCACCGTGTTCATGTCGTGGTGCACGACGACGACGTGCTTGCCCGCGTCCGCCATCTGCCGCAGCAGGGTCACGATCGTCTTCTCGCTGGGGACGTCGATGCCGACGAAGGGCTCGTCCAGGAAGATGTACTCCGCGTCCTGGACGATGGCGCGGGCAAAGAGGACGCGCTGGAACTGTCCGCCCGAGAGTTCGCTGATGTGGCGGTGGCGAAAGTCCCACATGTCGACGTCCTTGAGAGCCTGGGTGGCTGCTTCGCGTTCGGCCTTGCCGGGGCGGTGGAAAAGACCCAGGCGCGGGTAAGTGCCCATCAGGACGGTGTCGAAGACGCTGGTGGGGAAGTTGCGGTCGAGGTCAGAGCGCTGCTCGATATAAGCGATTGCGCGGCGCTGCTCGGCGGGGGCCTTGCCGTCGAGGGTGACGGGGTAGCCGGCAGGGGCGCCGGTGGGGCCTGTGCCGTGGACGTTGTGTTTGTCCAGGATCTGGAGCATCGCCTTCATGAGGGTGGATTTGCCTGAGCCGTTGGGGCCGATGATGCCGTGCATGCCGGGGGAGTCGAGGGTGAAGCTGATGTTCCGAATCGCGGTGTTCGCGCCGTAGCTCACGCTCAAGTTCTGGACGCTAATACTCATGGCAGCCAAGAATAGTGGTCAGTTCAATGAATCACCAAGTTCAATGTATTGACCTTTGGGGTGGGGTGGTGTTGGGGGCAGTAATGGCACTGATTTGGGGCTTGAGCAGTCAGCCGCTCAAGCCCCAAAAAATGCCCAACTTCCGCCCCCCCCCCCACAACTCACCCCCAAATTTTCACTTTCCCAGAAACAATTGACCGTTTTCACACACTCGGTTAACACCGCTTCAAATGCTTAAGTCCCTAAAACGGGGTTGCATGAACTGGCGTGTTCCAATCATTATGGAATAGTGACTTCTCTCCTGTGCATCCTGTTCGTTACGGCAGCGCTTGCACCATGGACGATTAAGTGGCTCGGAACCCGCGGGTTCCTCGTACTCAGCCTCCCGCTGGCAGGCGGTGCCATCTACACCGGCACCCATCTCGTTCGCTTAGCTCTAGACAATGGCAACGGGGAAACTTCCGCACTCACGCAACCCGCCGTCACGCATTTTTCGTGGATGCCCATTATCCACTTGGATGTAAACCTGCGATTAGGTCCTATTGAATCGCTCTTCGGCACGCTGGTTTTGACCATCGGCTTTCTCGTACTGGTGTACTGCTCCGGTTACTTCATCAACCCGCCACTCGGCAAACGTCGCCGCGTAGGTTCCTTCGCAGCCCAAATGATCGCCTTCGCTGCGGCGATGTACGGCCTGGTCATCAGCGACAGCATCATGCTGATGTTCGTCTTCTGGGAAATTACCTCGGTTCTGTCCTTCCTCCTGGTGGGCTACTACGCCGAGCGCGCCTCCTCCCGTCGCGCAGCAGGCCAGGCGCTCCTGGTCACGACGCTGGGTGGCCTCATCATGCTGGTCGGTATCGTTCTGATGGGAGTGACCACCGGTTTCTGGAACTTCTCCGAACTCACCGCGCCTGGCGCTCTGACAGCGGCACAGCTGGACTCCACGGCAGTATCCACGGCCGCAATCCTGCTGGTCGTTGGTGCGCTGTCGAAGTCCGCTATCGCGCCCTTCCACTTCTGGCTACCCGGTGCAATGGCCGCCCCTACCCCGGTTTCTTCCTTCCTGCATTCGGCAGCGATGGTCAAAGCCGGTGTGTTCCTGGTTGCCCGGCTCGCGCCGACCTTCAATGACACCAACGCGTGGCAGCCAATCATCATCCCGCTCGGCCTCTTGACCATGATCATGGCCGGCTGGATGGCCCTGCGCCAGAAGGATCTCAAGCTGATTATGGCGTATGGCACTGTCAGCCAGTTGGGATTCATCATCACAGTCGCGTCGATAGGCACGCGTGCGACGATGCTGGCAGCCCTGGCACTGACGCTCGGCCATGCCATGTTCAAGGCCGCGCTGTTTATGGTCGCGGGCACAATTGACAGGCTGACTGGTACGCGCGATATCCGTGAGCTCTCTGGGCTCGGTAGAAAGTCGCCGCAGTTGCTGGTGATTTCGATTCTCGCCGCTGCATCGATGATGGGTGTGCCGCCGTTCTTCGGCTTCGTCGCCAAGGAAGCTGCGCTGGAGGCCACGCTCAATGCTGATCCGCTGCATGGGATGCCGTCGGTGTTTACCACCATTGGCCTCGTCGTGGGTTCGATTCTGACCGTAGCGTACTCGCTGTACCTGCTGCGCGCCGCGTTTGCGACCAAGTCCAGCACCCACGCCAGCGGCGGTGGCACTTCCCCTGCCGTGGCAGAGATGGATTCCCCGACGTGGGATCAGATTGGCCCGGCTTGGCTGTTGGCGCTGGCAGGTTTGGTTTTCGGCCTGGTTCCCCGCGTCCTCGACTCGACTATCTCGCCCTACCTCACCAATGCCTACCCGAATGCGGAAGCAGAATCGCACCTGGCTCTCTGGCACGGTTTCACCCTTCCTCTGGCGCTGACAGCCACAATTCTGATCACAGGTGGCATCATGCACTGGCAGCGCAAACTGGTGCGTCAGCTACAGTTTGAACAGCCGGCTCTCGGTAGTGCCGATGCGCTTTACGACGGCATCCTGGACTTGGCCCGCCGTCTTTCTCTCCGTGCCACTGCTGCGACCCAGCGTGGTTCCCTTCCGTTGAATGAGGCGGTCATTTTGCTGACCCTCATCGTGCTGTCCATCGGTGCCTTGTTGCTCGGTGAGCGTGATGAGCTCCGGATGGAACTGTGGGACTCTGCACCGCAGGGCGCGGTCGCGTTGATTATGATCATCGCGGCTTTGGCCGCCACCCAACAGAAAAACAGGCTCTCCGGTGTCATCCTGGTAGGTGTGACCGGCTACGGCTTGGCCATTATCTTCGCCATGTACGGTGCACCTGATTTGGCTCTGACGCAGCTGCTGGTTGAGACGGTCTCAATGATTGTTTTCGTGTTGGTGCTGCGCACGCTCTCGCCGCGGGCACCGGCATCAAATCCGAGGTGGATACGACACCGTGCATGGCTGGCCATCGCAGTCGGTGTCACTGTCCCAGTGTTGGCCGCCTACGCTATGGGCTCCCGTCGTACTGAGCCAATCTCCGGCGACATTCCGCCGCTGGCTCACGACATTGGGCACGGCCAGAATGCGGTCAACGTACTTCTTGTCGATATCCGCGCCTGGGATACCTTCGGTGAAATCACCGTGCTGGTGATGGTGGCGCTGGGGATTACCTCGCTGGTATTCCGCACGCACACGATGCACATGCGCTCAAAGATTAAGCCACAGCGGAATCGTGCTCGCCGCAACACCCGCTGGTTGAACACCATCGATGAGTCCGGTGAAGCCGAGCGGTTGCGCTACCCAATCATGGTTCTGGTGGCATCGCGCGCGCTCTTCCCCGCCATGATGGTGGTTTCCATCTACCTCTTCTTCGCCGGCCACAACGATGTCGGTGGTGGCTTCGCAGGTGGCCTCGTGGCTGCGCTGGCACTGACCATGCGTTATCTCATCGGTGGGCATCGTGAACTGGCAGCAACTCTGCCAATTCCTACCGAGGTACTTCTCGGCGGCGGTCTGCTGGTGTCGGCTCTTAGCGCCGTATGGCCACTGTTCGTGGGTTGGGCTCCGCTGACTTCCTGGTACGGCTCGCGGGAAATTCCGCTGCTCGGCGACGTCACCGTTGTCTCCCCTATGCTCTTTGACCTGGGTGTGTACATGATTGTCGTTGGCACGATTGTCTACATCCTGCGCAGTTTGGGCGGCGGCATCGATGCTCAGATAAACCTTCGCGCTGAGCGTGATCGTTCACGTCGTGTGAATCGAGCCGCACTCGGCCAGTCCCGCCAGCTGCGTAGCAAGTTGGCGGCGGCTAAGCCCGCAGGTGTTAAGTCCGCAGGCGCTAATCCCGCAAGCGTTAAACCTGCCGGCACTAAACCCGCAGACTCTGCCAACACAGCCACCTCAGAGGCTTCAGAACCGACAGCCCCAGCTAGGACCGAAGGAAAGGACACACACCCGTGATTCTCAATTTTGTTCTGCTAGCAACTGTCGGCACGCTGATTGCTACAGGGGTGTACCTGTTCCTCGATCGTTCGTTGACCAGGATGCTCATGGGACTGTTGCTGATGGGCAACGGTATCAACCTGCTCATCCTGCTTGGCTCTGGTTCGCCGGGACGGCCACCAATTTGGGATAGGGAATCGCTGGTCAGCGATGCTCAGGCAGACTCACTGCCCCAGGCCTTTATCCTCACCGCAATTGTTATTTCCATGGGCATGACCGCATTCCTGTTGGCTCTGCTCTATCGCCAGCACCGCTACCGCATCGGCGATCACGTGCAAGATGACCACGAGGACCGCAGCCTGGCAATGCGTCGGGCCAGCGACCCATCAGCTGCTCCGGACCACGACAAGTCCGACGATCCCACCACCGGTCGTCCCACAGAGGCCGGCGATAGCTTCGGTCCGGCCAGTTTCGAAAAGCCCGTGACCCCGCCATCAAACTCCCCAGGAGGTGACGACGATGACGACTGAGCAAATAATTCTGGCACTAATTCCGCTGCCTATCATCGTCCCCGCCGCCACCGCCGCAATTGCTCTGCTGCTGGCACGTTTTCCCAAAGCACAGCAGGCGATCGCGCTAATCTCGCTCGGCAGCCTGCTGGGAGTCGCCAGCGCCTTGGTGTATCTCATCTACGCGCACGGCGTCCACACGGTCCAGGTGGGCGGCTGGGACGCACCAATCGGCATCACGCTCGTAGCCGACAACCTCGCAGTGTTGATGATCACCGTCTCTCAGCTGGTCCTCTTTGCCGTGATGTGGTTCGGCATCGGCCAGGGTATTAGCGATGGTGACGAAGATGAGCCGATCTCCGTCTTCGTTCCGACGTACATGCTGCTCAACATGGGCGTCTCCATGGCCTTCCTGGCCGGCGATCTGTTCAACATGTACGTCGGCTTCGAGGTTCTGCTCGTAGCCTCCTACGTGTTGCTCACGCTGGGGGCATCGTCGTCACGCATTCGCGCAGGCGTGTCGTATGTGATGGTCAACATGTTGTCCTCGATGGTGTTCCTGCTGGCGATTGGCCTGGTTTATCAAGCGGTCGGCACGGTGAACTTCGCACACATTTCCCTGCGCATGGAGGACATCCCCGATGGCACCCGCACCGCGATCTTCGCAGTGCTGCTCGTCGCCTTCGCAGTGAAGGCGGCGGTGTTCCCGCTGTCGGCGTGGTTGCCAGACTCCTACCCCACCGCACCGTCGATGGTTACCGCGGTCTTCGCGGGGCTGCTGACGAAGGTGGGTGTCTACGCGATCATCCGCACGCGCAGTGTCGTTTTCCCAGACGGCAGGCTTGACGACGTCCTGATGTGGGCTGGCCTAGCGACAATGCTCATGGGCATTCTCGGTGCCATGGCCCAAAATGACATTAAACGTCTCTTGTCTTTTACGCTGGTATCCCACATCGGATACATGATCTTCGGTATTGCCGTCGGCAATACGCTGGGACTCGGCGGCGCGATTTTCTACATCGTCCACCACATTCTGGTGCAGACGGCATTGTTCCTGGTGGTCGGGCTTATCGAGCGCCAGGCGGGCTCGTCCTCCCTGCGCAGCCTCGGTAGCCTGGCCAAGACGTCGCCGCTGCTGGCGTTGCTATACCTCGTGCCCGCGCTCAACCTCGGTGGTATCCCACCGTTCTCAGGCTTCCTGGGCAAGGTCATGCTCATCGAGGCCGGCGCACAGAACGGATCCGCCACCGCATGGATTCTGGTTGCGGGATCTATCATCACCAGCCTGCTGACCCTCTACACCATGATTCTCGTCTGGTCGAAGGCCTTCTGGCGCGACCGTTCCGACGCCCCCGAGGGCGACACCGTGCTTGCGCAGCCAGCCGCGCTCCGGGAAAGGACTCAGATGGTTGCTATCGCAGAGCGTGACGACGTCGGCAAGATGCCACTCGGCATGGTGATGCCGACGGCCCTGCTGGTGATTGCCTCTGTGGGGGTTACCGTTCTGGCCGGGCCACTGTCCAATGTGGCTACCGAAGCGGCAAGCAACGTCGCGAATGTTGATGAGTACCGCGCAGCGGTCCTCGGTATCGACTCGGCCGATGACAAGGGCCTGGAGCAGCTGGAAAACCCAGGCCGCACCAAGAGCCCATGGAAGTCGGATTCAGCGACCGAACGTGCCACCAGCACGCTGGAAGGAGCAGGTGAAAGCTGATGAGTAAAGCGCGCGCCAAGGTGGCTGCAAAGCGACCACCACGTATTTCAATCCTGCTCTTCTTATTCACAGTGATTATTTGGGTCATGCTGTGGGGCGAGGTGACATTTGCCAATGTGCTTTCGGGAATCCTGGTAGCCACGTTGCTCAACCTCGCCATGCCTATCCCGCCAAACAGCGCGCTGGACATCAACTTCGGTGGCATGGTGCGACTGTTCGGTTCCTGGACAATCGACTTTGTGAAGGCCTCAATCAGTGTCTCCTGGCTGGCCATCCGACGAGCTGATCCACCACCGACGGCCATCATCAAGGTCCCTATGCGCACCAATGACGATATTTCGCTCACGACTGCAATGGCACTGATTAACTTGCAGCCGGGCGGAATCATCGTGGACATCGACAAGCGGGAAAAGACGCTGACCATGCACATTCTCGACGCGTCGTCGACGAGCAAGGTAGCCGAGCAAATCAACCAGCTGACTCGAATCGAGCGTCGGGTTATTCGGGCGTTTGAAAACCGCGATGTCAACGAGCAACCGACCAAGTCGGTGCCAAGTGACAACCAGGTGAGCAGTGACAAGAGCAGCGAAAGGAGTAGCCGATGAACCCGGAAGTTTTTAACACTCTGCTCGGAGTGGCTGCCGCAGGCTATTTCATTGCGGTGATGATTACCCTCGGGCACATGATTGCCGGTCCAAACTCGCTGGACCGCCTGGTGGCGCTGGAGTCGACGACTGCAATGCTGCAGGGCATGCTCGCTGCGTTCATGGCCTGGAGCTTGGACACTTCGGTGGTCTACCCAATGCTCATCATTGCGCTGCTCGGTTTCCTGTCTTCGCTGGCGGTCGCCAAGTTCCGTGTTCCGGATGACGGAAAGCAGCCCGCAAAGAGCTCCCGGAAGGGTGCGACGAAAGCAACCGGAAAGGTCGCCACAAAGAAAACCGCACAGAAAGCGGCGCCTAAGGCAACACCGACAACGGCTCCGAAAACAGCGAAGGGAGAATCCAAATGATTCTCGTGGCAGACATTATCGCCATCACACTGATTCTCACCGGAATGCTACTGTGCGTTGCAGCGTCCGTGGGATTGATACGCTTCCGCGACACCATCAGTCGGATGCACGCATCCTCCAAGCCACAAACACTGGGGCTAATTTTGACGCTGTCGGGCTCGCTTGTACACGTCGCCACGCACGCGTCAGCTCACACAACTACTAGCAGTGACTTGGCTCTGTTGACCCTGATTATCCTGTTTGCTCTGGGTACATCGCCGATTGTTAGTAACCGCGTTGGCCACGAGGCGTTCAAGGAGAGGCTCGTCGACGAGGACAGCGTGGCCCGCGATGACAGCCGGGAATAACGAGAGGACAATGGCCTTAAGTCACTGACTGGGTTTATGACAAAGTGACTAGGTTTATGCACCTCAAAAGTGCTATAAGCCTAGTCACTATTTTTGTCTAGGCACACACCGCTTAACGACGGCTAGTCGCTCACCTGCTCGTGGAAATCTGCAGGCGCTATCGGATGCCCGGCGCGCAGTTCCTGCACTGCAAGATCCACAGCGGCCCGCCACGGGGTGTGGCCAATGCGCTCTTCGTTCGCTCGTACGTCGTCCTCGGTAGCCATGGAAGGCAGCGCCCCGGCCGCATCCGCCACAGTGCGCTGACGCTCGTATGCCGCGCCCATTTCCACGATGTTGTTGACGAATTCCAGTTCGGCTCGGCAGCCCAGTTCGTCGGCAAGCGGGGCGAGCTGAACCACAAGCTCACGGAGTTCATCGCGAACCCACCGCTCGTCGGTATCGCGATTGACGATGACCAACGCGTCCATCCCGTAGCGAGCGGCGCGCCACTTGTTTTCGGCGATGTGCCAGGACTGCAGTGACGGTAGTTCCTCGCCAGCCTCCCACATGCGGTCGTAGTAAACCGTCAGGCAGTGCGTCAATGCCACGATAGCGGCGAGTTCCTGCAGGTTAGAGGTAGCGTCAGCGACACGAATCTCAATGGTGCCGTACTTTGATGCCGGGCGAATGTCCAAGTGCATCGAGCCGGTGTGATTGATGACGCCGGAGCGGGACTGGTCGTGCATGTAGGACTCCCACTCGGGCCACGTGTAAATCGCCGGCGGCTGACCCGCGGTGGGAAGCTGCTGGTAGAGCAGGCTTCGGTTGGAAGCGTAACCCATGTCCTCGCCGTTCCAGGCCGGTGAGGAGGCAGACAGCGCCAACATGTGCGGCAGCTTCGTTGCCAGAGCCTGAATAATCGGCCAAACGCGTTCGGAGTCTTTAATGCCTACGTGGACGTGGACTCCCCAGATAATCATCTGGTTCCCCCACCACTGAGTGCGGTTGATGATTTCGGAGTAGTGCCCCTTGGCACTGACCTGCTGAGCAGTACCGCGGGCGAACGGATGCGAGCCCGATGACCACACATCCACCCCAACGCGGTCAGCGGCGTCGAGAACCATATCCAGCTGGCTTTGGAGCTCCGCTACGGCATCGGGCACGTTCATGTGCACACCGGTGACGAGCTCTACAGTGTTGGCGAGGAACTCGCGCTGGAGCCCATGTCCGGGATGCTCCGCATCGATGATGTCGAGCACCTCGGCGGCAGCGGGGGCGGTGTCGCGCGTTCGTCGGTCAACGAACGCCACTTCCCATTCCACTCCCAGAGATGGCTGCGCCGATCCGGAAAATTGCTCAGTCATACCGCTATTTTTTCACACTAGGAGTCGTTTTCCTCAGTTGGCTCCGTCCAGGTGACGGTTTTTGCGCAGGAGGCAAGGTCACCGTTGGAATCGACAAGCGCAACTGTGGTGAAACTGTCTTCATCCACCTTGGACGGAACGTTCCAGACATCTGCATTCCGTTTGTCATCGACGTGCACTTCGCCGATGACACCTAACCCCTGAGCTGCGGGACTGCCTATGCCACTGCAGCCAGATGCACCGCGCGCCTGCACTGTGTACTTACCCTTATCCAAGGTAGTGAACTGACCTTTTTCGTCGGAAAGACCCATCCACCCCTTGGCACTCATGACCTGTACAGTTGCCAGCATTTTCATTGATCCGTCGTCGTTTGTGCGGATGAAGTTATAGGCGCTGACTCGCTCGGTCAGCTTCGGTGCAGCCGGATCTACGCTCACTGGCGCAGTGCTTGACGACGCGTCCGCGTTCCCGTCTTTGTCACTGCTGGATTCAACCCCTGAGCAGGAAACCAACAGTGTTGCAGCACAACCCAACGCGGTGGCGACAGCAACGCGACGACGCATTACGGCGAACATAAAAACCTCACAGACCTCACTGGCTACTAGCAGAATACTAGTACCCCTTTTTCAGCCGTGATCTGTTTGAGACTGCAAAATATGCAAAAGCCCCGCCTAAGCCATGAAATGTGTGGCTTACGCGGGGCTTGGGAAGCTATGGGAGGGCTTCGTACCACGGTGGCAGGTCTTGACGCTTAGGCCGCAGACCTTAGTGAGAGACCGAAGTTCGGTGGGCCGGGAGTCTAGTGAGCCGGGTCAGTGGCGACCACGACGATTCCCGCCGGAGCGTCCCGGAGACGGTCATCGCGAGGTGCGGCTTCCCAACCGTTGTCGTGCGCGATCTGCTCAGCAGCGGCCTTTTCCTCTTCGTTCCTCGGGTCGAAGTAGACGGTGGTCTTCTCCCACACACCCATCTTCTCTTCAGGAGCGTTGCCGGTCTCGCCGACACCCCAGCCCTGCTCGCCCATCTGCTTGGACAGGTCATCGGCAAGGCCCACGACCTCAGAGTTGTTCAGGACACTGACCTTGACAGTCTTGCGGTCAATCTGTGGCGCTTCGTTGGCCTCATCCTGTGCCGGCGGATTCTCCGCGGGAGGAACCGGTTTGCCTGGCTCGTTTGCCGGCGGTGGCAGGACCTCGCCGTCACCATCTCCAGCAGCACCATCCTTTGCCGGATCACTGCCGTTGGCCGAGTCAGCAGGCGCACCAGAGTCAGCCGGAGCGGATGCCGAGGTGTCATTCTGGCCGGTGTTCTCAGCATCGTCGCCACGCGTGCTGAGTGCGTAGGCACCGTAGGCGACCAGGCACACGCCGATAGCGAGCAGCACGATAGCGAGAACGCGCATGTAGCGGCCATCACCGGCACCGTCGCCGATGTCGCCGTCATCAGCACCATCAGCAGCTGCGGAATTGCTAGCAGCAGCCCGAGAGCCAGCACCGGTAGTGGCGGCAGCGGTAGCACCAGCAGCGGCTGCGCCAGCGGCCGAGGCCGCAGATCTGGGAGCTGCGTGTTGAGCATCCGACGGCTCGGAGTACGCGTGAGCGCCGCCAGCGGCGGGAGCCTCCGCGTAATCGCTGTACTCATCGAAGTCGTCGTAGTCGTCATCGAGTCGATGACGGCCCGGACGCGGCGAATTCTGAGGGTTTAGTTGGTCAGACACATCCCACATCCTATATGTTCTGCCGCCGAACCGTGAAGTGAAACTTGAACCTTATGCGTCGTGGTTGTCCCGCACGGCGCGCAGCCGATGAACCAACACGGGTTCGGCTGCTTCGGCTGCTGGAGAGTCGAGAAGTCGCGAAAGTACCTGGTGGTAGCGGATTGTGTTGTTTCCAAAGCCCTCGGCAAAGCGACGCCGAATTGCCTCCTGCCGCGCACCGGCCATACGCGGTCCACGGCGGGCAACTTTCAGCCATTCTTTCTCAAAATCCAGCATTTTCTGAGCCAAAACGGGTTCAATGCCGCTGGTATCACCCACGAGTCCGAGATGCTCGGATGAGTCAAGCCGCCGCTCGGCCTCAGGTTCGTGGCTGCCACCTATGGGCTTCTTGTTCACCACTTTCCGCACCCCGCTTTCCTTCTCGCTCGCCCTGATCCTCTATTCTGCACGACACTGTCTATGCAGATACTTAGTGAAGATACATCGTCAGATCTAGCCACCCAGCCTCACCTACGCCCCACCTACAACTCCCTGACACAACTCAGGCATCACCAGGCGATTTAGAAAACATGGACGCCGAGTAGAATCAGCGGCATGACTATCCGTCCCATTGTGATTGCCGGAGACCCCGTTCTCCACACTCCTACCCAGCCGGTGACCGAGGATGCCTCCGAGCTGCGTGAGCTCATCGAGGACATGTACGAAACCATGGACCGCGCCCACGGTGTGGGGCTGGCTGCCAACCAGGTGGGTGTCGGCAAGCGTCTGTTCGTCTACAACTGCCCCGATGACGACGATGTCTGGCACCGCGGCTGCGTCATCAATCCGGTGCTGACCACCAGTGAAATCCCGAAGACTATGCCTAACGACGACGGCTCCGATGACGAAGGTTGCCTCTCTGTGCCCGGCCTGTCCTTCCCCACCAACCGTGCGGAGAAGGCTGTTGTCACCGGCCTGGATGAAAACGGCGAAGAGGTCCGCATCGAGGCCACCGGTTTCTTCGCCCGCTGCATGCAGCACGAGGTCGGCCACCTGGATGGGTTCCTCTACACCGATTGCCTCACCGGTCGTTGGAAGCGCATGGCCAAGAAGGAAATCAAGCGCGCCGGTTGGACCGAGGGCGGCCTGACCTGGATGCCGGGCGTGGATCCGGATCCGTTCGGCCACGAGGATTAGATCGTGGCGGATAGGCAATTGGAGTCGTCGGCAAGCGAAAATGCAGCACAGAAGCTACCGATTTCCCGCTGGGGCGTCGGTGAAGTGGCGGTGGGACGTCGTGTCATTGTGCGGCACGCGCTGACCGATGAAGAAGCATTGGCCAGCGGCAAGAAGACTACGGACGTCATTGGGCATGTGCTCAGCATGGATCCGTTCGTCGTGCGTCCGCAGGTTCGTGCTGGCGTGCGTGCCGACGAATCCGTGGCAGCGGTGGACTTTAGCGATAAGCACATTTTGATTGTGAAGGCCCTGCCGGATCATCCGGTGCGCAATTCGGATATTCGCGCCGTGGAAACTGCGACAGCGAAGGCCTTCCCGGGTATCGCGCATGTGGTGGAGTCGGGCTGGCTGCTGCGAGCCGGCGATGGCATTACGGAGCGTTCCAACTCCGCGCTGCCGCTCGAACCCGGAGCCAGCACTCAGCCGGTGCCGTTGGAGAAGATTAAGTCGTTTTACGATTCCCACGATTTGCCGGTGCGGATTGCGATTCCGGATAGAATCGCCAAACCTGCACAGGCGCTGGTCGCGGGGCCGGAGTGGACGGTCGGGCCGGACATTGTGGTTATGACGCGCTCACTCGATGGGGATTTGCCGCCTGCTGAATTGGCAGCTGAATCGCACAGCGCCGTACAGGTGCTTGATGAGCACAGCGCCGTACAGGTGCTCGATGAGCACAGCGTCGAGCTTGCAGACGTGCAGGTGGATATCGCTGATCAACCTGACGACGACTGGCTGGGGCTCTACCATTTCCGCGGTACCACGCTGCCCGAGCATGCACTACAGCTTCTGCGCAATGAAATTGATGGCCGCATGTGCTTCGGACGCCTGCAAGTGCCTGACAACAATGCGCCTGAAGGCATACGCACGGTAGCCATTACGCGCGGCACGCTGACCGAATCGGACGACGGCCGTGTGTGGCTCGGGTTCTCCGCTGTGGAAGTCGCAGCCGATATGCGCCGCCGAGGACTTGGCACCCTACTGGGAATTCACATGATGCACTGGGGCACACAACACGGGGCAGATTCTGCATATCTGCAGGTATTGGGCTCAAATGAGGCTGGCATTGCGCTGTACCGGACACTCGGTTTTACCGAGCACCACCGGCACCGCTACGCGGAGCTGACAGGGGCTTAGGGGCCGGGGGTTACGTTTCGGCCCTGCGCTGCTCGCCCTGATTGCCCTACTTCCCGCGCTTAACCCTTTTAATCCGCTTCAGCTGCTTGCCCTGCTGCTCTTTGCTACCCATGCGATTGCCCATGCGGCGCTGCCCACGCGGCAGCTCGCGCGTCTCCGGCTTTTCCACCACACGGGTGTGGACCGAGAGTTCATGACGACCTCTCCCCAGCGGATCGCGTGAGGCAGCCATTGCAATCCAGCCGGCCAGGCCCGCAGAGACAAACCAACCGGCGACCGGAATCATCGACGGCAGAATCCAGGCATTGCGCACAAAACCATCGCGGGCTGAGACTGGCATCCCGTGTGCACCTTCGATTTTCATGCCCATGGCGTGTTTACCCGGCGACCCGTCGAAGATGGAGTCCCCCGCCACGCGGTAGAGGTAAAAACCACCGGGACCGAGGAAGAGGCTGATCAGCATCACCATTACGCCGCTGTCCGATGTCCCCACGATGCTAGTGAGAACTGCAATGGAGGCAATCAATGCAGTGTAGATGACAGAATCCACCAACAGCGCACCACCACGACGTGCCACTGAGCCATTGGCCAGATTGGGGTCAAAGCCCAGGTGTACTGCCATTTGAGCGGTCAGCGGCGCGACTTTGGGATTAGCACTGAGCTCACCGAAGGAAGACACCCCATAGCTAGCGGGGTACCCGCTTTCATAGCCGACCGGAATGTTTGCTACCGGATATGGCACTTCCTGATACGGCATTGCCGCATCGTACGCCGCATATGCGTCGTGTTCCCGATAAGCGTTCCTGCCACTACTACCCAGGTAATCCGTCGGACTGTACTCGCCGCCGTAACGGCGATCGTCCCAGTTAGCCAACCTCGAAACTCCCTTTCCTACCGGGCTTCCGCCCACCTTATCCGTTTTTGTCCGCCTATTTTGTCACTGCTTTGTTCAACGCATGAGGCCGCCGTTTCGTTCCCCTTTTACAATCGTTGATATGCAAATCTGTGTCTGGAACGTCAATTCGGCTCGAACTCGCCTCGACCGAATGGTGGAAATGCTGCGCCGGAATGACATTGATGTCCTGGCCGTCCAGGAAACCAAGTGCAAGGACGACCAATTCCCCACCGCTGCTTTTGAAGAGCTGGGATACCAAGTCGCCCACCACGGCCTGAATCAGTGGAATGGCGTTGCCATCATCTCCCGCGTCGGCCTTGAGGACATCCAGGCAGAGTTCCCCGGTCAGCCGGGTTTCAACAAGGACCCCGACGCAACTCCCGCATTGGAGGCCCGCCATATCGCCGCTACCTGCGGTGGCGTGCGCGTCCATAGCCTCTACATCCCGAACGGCCGCGACATCACCGACCCGCACTTCGAGTACAAGCTCGAATTTCTGGAGCGGCTCCGTCAGCACATCATCGCCACGCTTGACGACGACCCGGAGGCCACCTTCATGATGGGCGGCGACTTCAACATTGCCCCGACCGACGGCGATGTCTGGTCAATGGCAGCCTTCGCAGGGAAAACACACGTCACACCGCCTGAACGCGCAGCTTTCTATGCGCTGGAGCAGGCGGGCATGAAGGAAGTAACTCGCCAATTCACCCCAAACCAGTGGACCTACTGGGATTACAAGGCTGGCCGCTTTTTCAAGGATGAGGGCATGCGCATCGACTTCCAGCTCGCCTCCCCCGACCTCGCGGCAAAGGCGTCCGCCGGATTCATCGACATCGAAGAGCGTCAGGGCAAAGGCGCATCCGACCATGCTCCGGTGATTGTGGATTACGAAGTGTAGATAAACGGGCGGAAAAGCGCGTAGGCCTAGTTCCTACTAGGGGGTGTCGCTGGGGCCGTCGTAAAGCGGAGTCTTTGCTGCCAGCCCCTAAAATCAGGGGCAGAAATGGGCGATAAAGCACCCGCACAACACTTATGAGTCTAACTTTTTGTTCAATCTACAAATTTTCACCACAGAAAGTTATTTCGACGATATAAGGTGTTTATTCAGAACATCAATTCATTACGTCGGGAAGGAAGATCATGACTTCTGCACGCTCCCCTCAGCGCACCACTACCCCGGAGCCAGCGAGCGGCTTCCCCACCGCGGATGACTCGACTGAGTCCGATGAATCCCTGCGCGAAAGCGTGCAGAAGATTTCCATCGGCCTGTATGACTTCCTTGCGTCGACTCGCCGCCTCGGTGAGCGCCCGAATGCCAGGATGGACATTTCCCAGTCGGAAATGGAAGTACTGCACTTTATTTCAACCCACCCGGGCTGCGGCGTATCCGACATTGCACGCCTGCGTTTCCTGCGCCCGTCCAACGTTTCGGCAACAGTTCGCCGTCTACTCGACAACGGACTGATTGAACGCGAGAACAATGCAAAGGATCGCCGTGCGCAGAACCTCTATGTCTCCAGCGATGGCGAGACGCTGCTGGAGCAACTTATCGACCACTGGGGTGCGCTGGTGTACGAAATTGTGCGGACAATGTCGCAAAAGGACGTTCGTGCGCTCATTAAGGCACTGCCCTCGCTACTGAAGCTGGCGGAGCACTCGGAAAGCTATGTTGAGGAGCACCAGCGCCGCCAGGAGCCGTTCTAAAAGCGCGCCGCCAAGCCCTTCTTACTAGGTACGATGATGCTTATGGCTATTACTTTGAAGAAGGCAAAAGACGTAAAGACCGCTCCGCTCGTGGCCACTGGCCTCATCGGCGGCTGGCTCACCGCTCGCGAAACAGGCATTCGTCCGCTCGGTGGCGTCATCTTGGGTGCCGCCGGCGCATACGCAGCACGCACCTGGAGCGCAAAGACCGGCGCCCTGGGAGCCGCTGGCCTAGTGGCCGCCTACCTCGGCGCTTTCGGCCTCTCACACCCGCTGGCTAAGAAGATTGGCGCATGGCCGTCTGTCCTGACCGTCACCGCGCTGGCCGCTGGCGCGGCAGCAGTTGCCGACTCCAAGTAGTCGACGCAGAGAGCGCCGGTAGGTGCGAAGCCGACACCTAGTCAAGGGCCTCCAGCAGTTTCTCGAGGTGCGCGCGCACCCGGGGCCACGATTCCACAAAAGGCGGCAGCAGATCGAGGCTGTCGACGTCGTCAAGCGGAATCCAGCGCAGCTCTAGAGACTCTTCGTTCGGATTCGTCTCCAGCTCTTCGGCAGCTAGTGCGTAGACCGTGTGGTACTTCCAGCCGCCGGCGAGCTCGGGGCGGTCCGGATCGGCCGGGAAGGGCCCGGTGGTGACCTGCGTGTCGAGGATGCGAAGCTGATGCTCCAGCAGCCCAGTTTCCTCAGCCGTTTCACGCAGCGCGGTCGCCTCAGGAGTCTCATGAGAATCACAAGCCCCACCAGGAACACCCCACGTTAGGGGGAACGATGTCCAGTCAGCTCGATACTGCATAAGCACCGTGCGCTGAGGGCTCACAATCAGCAGCCCTGCAGCTCCGAAGCGTCCCCAGCAGCGCGTACCGTTGGGGCCGGCCGCCCAACCATTTCCATCCTGAAGCATGTCTCCACCCTACGCCAGATACCCTTGTGTTTTCCGTCACAAGCCCGAGCGACTAAGATTTGCAAGGAACTAACGTTGCTCTGAGCGGAGAGATTGTCGCAGGCGACTTCGGTCACGTCGGAAGGACACGTGCACATGGGTGAAACCACTTCAAGTGCGCCTCATTCCCGCGCCCACGACAAAAGCCGAAACCCATTCCACCGCAAGAATCGCGCTCCACGCCGAACTCGTTTCAGCGGTCGCACCACTCCCGGTGGCGAAAGCTTAGACATACACACTGCGGCTCAGGCGGCAAAGGAATCGAAAGATACTCCCGCCGCCACCCCGGCTCCCGAGAGCGCGGCACCATCAACTGCTCTGGACACTACAGAGTCCTCGGCTAATGCCCCAGCAACGGCCGCAACCCCAACAGCCCTGGCAGACTCTCCGCGCGATACAGACCTGCGCGTGGATGCCCTGGAGATTGGCCCGCGCAACCGGAGATTGACACGTTTTCTCGGTGAGCGCCTCTATGACAAGCTCGGCCCGTCGGCCACGTATGTGCGCCGGTCAGCGTCATTTTTGATAACGTCACCGGGCCGATTGACCATAGTCGCCCTCATCCTCATCGTCGCTATCCTGGCAGCCGGCCTATCCATGTGGCAAACAACCTCGCAACGCCAGCAGCAGCTCACCCGAATTTCGCAACTGAGCGAGCCGATGGCCAATGCCTCGCAGAATCTCTATGCCTCGCTGACGATTGCCGATGCGTCCGCCAACACCGCTTTTTCCCGCGGCACACTCAACAGCAGCCAGGACTTGGTCAGCAACTTCGACGATGTCATCGCACAAGCATCCATGTCCGCTACCCGCGCAGCTACGGGCATTGAAAACGTCGATGATCCAGAGATGAAGGATGTCGCGACTGTACAGCGACTGTTGCCGGTCTACACCGGCATGGTCGAGACAGCTCGCGCGAATGCGCGCCAGGGCAACCCCGTCAGTGTCGCGTACCTCGCCTCTGCCTCAAACTTGATGCAGGTCCAGATTCTGCCAGCTGCAAAGTCGCTCTACGAACGCACCAGTACCACGACTAATGAGGAGCAGCGCGAACTATCGAAGCCACCTCTTTTCCCGATGTCAGGCCTGGCAGCGGCAATTTTGATGCTGCTAATCACACAGTGGTGGCTGACTCGCCGCACCGGTCGACTATTCAACGTCGGCCTGTTTGGTGCAACCATGCTGATGGCCATCGCACTTGTCGGTGTGGGAATCGCCACCACTCAGCCGTGGCAGTCTAACTCCCTCTTCGGAGAGCAGCGCCCGGACGTTCATGCCCTAACCCAAGTACGCATTGATGCCCAGCAGCTACGCGCCAGCGAAACCCTCGGCTTAGTGCGCCGTCAGCCCGCGGATGCGGAGTCCTTCTCGCAGTCGGTGCGCACCCTGGTCGGCGAGCTGGAAAGAGTGGACACCAACGCGCCGGACGACGATGTCAGAGCCGCTATCCACGGTATCTACAGCTGGGAGTCCGGCCACAACCTGATGATGGAGCACTTGAGTTCAGGCGACTACGCCGGTGCGGTTCGCATCGCGACCGATGTGGATAATGCCAGCTCGTCGGCGACTGCGTTCAACCAGGTCGATGAGTCGCTACAGAATTCCATCGCCGAGTCCCGCCTGACCGCCCGTGAGAACCTCGACCAATCCCGTCGCGCTATCGCGGCACTATCCCTCGCCACGGTTACGCTGACCGTCATCGCGGCAGTTCTGGTTGTTTTCGGCTTCCGACACCGGCTTCTGGAGTACCTATGATTGTTTCGTTCTCCCCGTCGCTCCACAGTCTCGCCGGTTGGCGGCGCGGGGCCGTCCTTGGTGCACTCGCCATCGCCGGGCTCACCGTCAGTGCCTGCGCGACCGATTCGCTTGCCGACGATCCCTACTCGCGCACAATCCTGGAGGCCACCGGTGACTTCCCCCTGCCACCGGGCGCGTTCTACGACAAAGCCTCCTCGAGGAAGCCTGCGGCAGAAGCCAACACCCCAGATCTGTCCACACTCGCCCCCGATGACCAAACACCGGAAGAGCGAATCCCGGAGATTTACCAGCGCGGCCGCATCATCGTTGGTGTTGACCAATCATTGAACCTGCTCAGCTTCCGCGACTTCAGCAGCGGAGAGCTCTCGGGGTTTGAAGTATCCCTGGCACAAGAGATTGCCCGGGACATCTTTGACAATCCCGATGCTGTCGAGTTTCGGTTCGTCGACAGCAACGAACGCACTGCCGCACTCGAAGACGGCACTGTCGATGTCGTTTTGCGCACTATGACGGTCACCGATGCCCGGCGCGAAAGGGTGCTGTTCTCCACACCGTATTTGACAGCACGAGCTGGAGTTCTAGTCTCTTCGCCGGGTGGCGATGCTTCCCCCGAGGACGTCGAGGACGGTCGCATCTGCGTTTCCCGGGGATCCACTACCGAGGATTTGATTCGACGGCTCTCGCCGAACAATACGCTGCTGTTGGTCGGTAACTGGTCGGACTGCCTCATTTCACTTCAAAACAGCCAGGCAGAGATTGTCGTTGCCGATGACACCATCCTCGCTGGTATCAACGACCAAGATCCGGCTACCGCCATTGTCCAGCGGGGCTTGAACGAGGAAAGCTACGCGGCCGGTGTATCCAAGGGGAACCCAGGCCTAGTTCGCCAAATCAACGCGACCCTGGAGCGTATGGCCAGCGATGGCACCTGGCAGTCCCTCTACGACACTTGGTTCGGCCCCTTCCTGCCAAGCGGTACACAGCCATCGCCACAGTACGGCGACGATGAAGACATACTTGGAATCTCCCCCACACCGGAAGCTGCTCCAGAAGGCGAGGTGGATAACCGATGAGCGACGAAAACCAGTTCTCCGAACAAGCCCAGCAATCCGAGCAAGCCCAGCATCCCCAGTACACGCCGGAGCCCCAGGAGGATGCTCACGCAGAGGCAGAGGCAGCTGCCACTCAGGCCGTCGCCTTCGACCCATTCGCCGATGAAGACGACGAACAAGAGCCCGGCACTGCCGCTGTCGCCTTCGACCCTTTTGCGGACGATGATGACGATGACGAAGAGTTCGATATCGCCGAATTGTTGGGGCGCGGGGGCTCGTCGTCAAGCGCGACGACCCAACCCGGCGCCCAGACGCCAGATCCGTCGATGGCCTCGCACCGGAAAGCGTTGGAGGACTTCCGCCGGAGGCGATCGAATGCACACCGCGGACGCACTGTCGCCGACGGCATGGTGCACCTGCCGTACATCACAACGCAGGATCCGCGCGATGCAGTAATGAGTGATGAGAAGATTCGAGCGACGAATAAGCCGGCGCCGAGCCTGAAAGCCGGCGATATCGTGGCGGATCAGTACGAGATCGTAGGCCCGATTGCCCACGGCGGGCTCGGCTGGATTTACCTGGCGATTGACCACAATGTCTCGGATCGTTGGGTCGTGCTCAAGGGCATGATGGCAGCGAAAAACGAGAAGGATTTCGCCGTAGTCCAGGCGGAACGCGAGTTCCTCGCGGAAATCTCGCATCCGGGAATTGTGAAGATCATCAACTTCATCGATGAGACGGACGCCAACAGCGCCACCGGCTTCATTGTGATGGAGTACGTCGGCGGCCCGTCGTTACGCAAGCAGCGACGGAGCTACCCCGACGGCGTCATGCCCTGTGACCTGGCGATTGGCTACATCCTGGAGCTGCTCCCCGCGCTGGATTACCTGCACTCGCGCGGCGTTGTCTACAACGATTTGAAGCCGGACAACGTGCTGCTCAGCGAAGACCACGTCACGCTTATCGACGTTGGCGCGGTCACCGGCATCGGCGCCTACGGCCATATCTACGGCACGCCCGGTTTCCAGGCGCCGGAGATTGCCACGACGGGACCAACGATTGCCAGCGATATCTACACAGTCGGCCGCACGCTGGCCTCGCTGATTCTGAAGTTGCCGGCGACCAACGGCGTCTACGACCCGGGGCTACCCTCACCTGTCGAAGAGCCTCTATTCCGCCGTTTTTACTCGCTCTACCGCTTCCTACTACGCGCTTGCCACGAGAACCCGGAGGCTCGCTTCGGTTCTGCCGAAGAGATGAGTGTGCAGCTCATCGGCGTATTGCGCGAGATTCTGGCGGTGCGCGACGGCGTGCAATTCCCGCAGGCGGTGTCGAATTTCTCGCCGCAGCGTTCCACGTACGGCACCAAGCACCTGGTGTTCCGCACCGATCAGCTTGTCGACGGCATCACCCGCGGCGTGGAAATCACTCCGCAAGAAGTGACCTTCGCGCTGCCTGTACCACTGATTAACCCGACAGATCCGGGTGCGCGCATCTTGAGTGCCTCGTCATTTACGGAGCCCAACGAACTTATCGAGGCACTGACCAATGCTCTGTCCGAACCCGAGTATGGTTCTTCGGTGGAAATTCCACTGGGCATCGTGCGTGCGAAACTGGACCTCGGATTAATTGATGAGGCCCGCGACAGCCTCCGCGATGTCTCTGAACGTTTGCAGCGCGATTGGCGTTACCACTGGTACGAGGGCGTGACTTATTTGCTTCTCGACCAATTCAACGATGCCCTCGCCTCGTTCCACCACGTGCTGACGATGCTGCCCGGCGAGCCCGCCCCGAAGTTGGCGCTGGCAGCGACTCTCGAGTTGATTCAACAGCGCTTGGGCATCGCCAACGCATCTCTCCTCGAGCCCGCTGTCGCCCGCGCCGCCGCGAACTTGAGCAGCGCGCTGGATAATGTCGCTGCCGATACGCCCGAGATCTTCTCCCCCGCCTGGGCCAGCGAGTCCCTGTCGCCTCAGACCATTCGTTTCAACACCCTGCGTCTCTACGCCGTCGTGTGGGCGGCCAACCCGACGACGGTATCCTCCGCCTTCGGGCTAGCTCGTCAGCTGGCCTCTGAGCGCCAACACGAAATGGCTATCTCCCAGCTTGACCGCGTACCCGGTAACTCCCGTCACCATCGCATGGCACGTTTGACGACGATTCTGATGCTCACCTCAGGGATGCCCTCCGAGTTAACTGAATCGAGAATTCGCCGTGCTGCGCGTCGTCTGGTGGAGCTGCCGACGAATGAACCGCGCATGCCACAGCTACGCATCGCCGTGATGGCGTCCGCGCTGAACTGGTTGCGCAGCTCGAACCTCGACCATGCAGCTAGCTCCAATGGTCTTTTCGATGCGCCCTTTACCGTGGCCGGCCTGCGTGAAGGATTGGAAAAAGACTTACGGATGCTGGCACGCTCTTCGCAGTTTCCGCGACACCGCTACAACTTGGTGGATATCGCAAATCTCATTCGGCCACGGACTTGGCGTTAGCTCTCTAACAGCTCCTTACCGAACCTGGTCAAACATGCTGTTGTGGGCCTGAGCGCCACCCCAGAATTGGTGAATAAAGAGAGAATTGCCTTTCGTGGTTTAAGATATCCTCTATGTTTGCCTCTTCGAAATCCTCTCTCCGCAGCGCTAAGCGCGTAATTATCAGCGCTGCAGCCCTCACCACTGCCTTTGGTATTGGGTCCGGCACTGCCGTTGCCCTGCCGGTTTCCCCAGACCTGCAGTCGCTTAGCCAGAGTGTTCGGGACCTCAAGCTGCCGGAGATCTCGACTCTGAATTCGGGCGACCTTGCCCCTGAGCTCTCTGAGGTACTGGATTCCTCTTCGGTGAAGCTGCCGGATTCGGTCGTCGCTCTGATTAATGAAAACTTCAAGTTCGCTGAAAACAACAAGCAGGTGGCGGACAAGGTCAAAACTCAGCTGCTGAGCGCCATCGACAGCCTGCCGTTGCCAGCCGCACAGAAGGCCGAAGCCACCCGCGTTGTCAACGAGATTTTCGGTTTGCTGGGGGGCCAGGACGAGCCGTCGCAGCCTGAGCCGGCGCCTGCCCCTGCTCCACAGCCAGAGCAGAAGCCACGCCCTGAACCACGCCCAGAGCCAAACAACCCGTGCCCGCCGAACGCCCGCGCATGCGTTGACCTGGCTAACCAGAAGACCTGGCTGCAGGAAAATGGCAACATCACCTACGGTCCGGTGCCAATGTCCTCCGGTATGCCAGGTTACGAAACCACCCGTGGCCACCTGAGCGTTACCCGCAAGGTCCGCGATGAGTGGTCCCGTCCTTACAACGGCCCGATGCCGTTCTCGGTGTACTTCACCAACGACGGCGAAGCTTTCCACGAGGGCTCTGTTAATCAGATGTCCCACGGCTGCATCCACCTGAACCACGATGATGCTGTGAAGTACTTCGATACCCTGCAGGTCGGCGACGGCGTCTACATCTGGTAGTTAGCTGCGCTGATGCGTTGAAACGATGACCGGGTGACTGAGCCTGTTGAGGCATAGGCGCAGTCGCCCCGGCGGTGAAAAATGAGCTCGCCCCACTAGAGTCTTCCAGTTTGGAGGACAGTGGGGGCGAGCTCATTTTTGTTGAGTTTTTGTTGAGTTACAGTCGCGGATTCAACAGGTGAGGTACACGGCAGCCGTCGATTACGGGTTACCGCAACCCTGCCTACTCGTCAGGGTTCCGGTCCAAAGAACTAGTCCACGAAGCTCATTGCGTAGCGGGCAATGGCCAGTTCCTCATTGGTCGGTACCACGAAGACCTTGACCTTCGAGTCATCCGCCGAAATCAGACGTGGGCCGTCATTCGGCTGGGAGTTGAGCTCGTCATCAATTTTGATACCGAAGTTCTCAAGCTCAGCCATCGAATCACGGCGGATACCGACGTGGTTCTCACCGACACCGGCGGTGAAGGTGATGGCATCGAGACGACCGAGAATCAGCATGTACGAGCCGATGTAGCGGCGCAGCTGGTGAACATACATCTGGTATGCAGCCCAAGCATCCGGGTCGTGGTCATCCATGCGCTCCTGCAGGACTCGGAAGTCATTGACACCAGAGACACCCTTCAAACCAGACTGGCGGTTGCACAGATTGTCGATCTCATCGATGCTCATGCCGTTGCGGTAGAGGTGGAAGATGACGCCCGGGTCAATGTCACCGGTACGAGTGCCCATCATCAGACCAGCCAGCGGAGTCAGCCCCATCGAGGTATCCACCGCCTGGCCACCTCGGATAGCCGCACACGACGCACCGTTACCCAGGTGCAGCGTAATCTGGTTGATTTCCTCTGCCGGCTTATTCAGAAGGTCCGGCACCTGCTTGGAAACAAACTCATGCGAGGTGCCGTGGAAGCCGTAACGACGGATATCAAACTTCGATGCGACCTCTGCATTTAGCGGGTACAGAGCAGCAGCTGGCGGCATGGTGTGGAAGAAACCAGTGTCGAAGACGGCGACGTGAGGCACGTCCGGAAGCAGCTTGCGAGACTCTTCGATGCCTACAATATTGGCCGGGTTGTGCAGCGGCGCCAGCGGAATAAGGTCGCGGATCATGCCCACGATCTCGTCGGTAATCAGCTCCGGTCCAGAGAACAGGCGACCACCGTGAACGACGCGGTGACCGACGGCGGCAATATCCACCGACTCCGGACCAACACCGTGCTCATCCATCAGCTCGAACGCGCGGTCAAGGCCACTGGCATGGTCAGCGATAGGCTCAGTGATTTCAATCTTCTGTCCGGAGAACTTCAGATTAATAATGCCGTCTTCTTCACCAATGCGCTCCACCAGACCGGAGACATACGGCGGCTGCGTTGAGTCCTTCTCTGGATCTACCAGCTGAAACTTGATAGAGGAGGAACCGGAGTTCAAAACAAGTACGTGACGGGACATAATAATTAGTTTCCTCCAGCCTGAATAGCGGTAATTGCAACCGTGTTGATGATGTCCGGCACCGTGGCGCCACGAGAGAGGTCGTTGACCGGCTTGTTCAAGCCCTGCAGAATCGGGCCGATTGCCAATGCACCACCACAGCGCTGGGCAATCTTGTAACCGATGTTACCGGCGTCCAGATCCGGGAACACGAAAACAGTTGCCTTACCCGCAACGGAGGAATCCGGCATCTTCTTCGCAGCCACAGACGGGTCAATAGCGGCATCGAACTGCAGCGGACCATCGACAGCGAGGTCCGGGGCCAGCTCCTTGGCCTTGGCCAGACCCGCCTTCACACGGTCAACATCCTCACCTGTGCCGGATGCTCCAGTGGAGTAGCTCAGCATGGCGACGCGGGCGTCGATACCGAAGGAAGCTGCAGTCTCGGCGGATACCACCGCGATTTCACCCAGCTGTTCCGGAGCCGGCTTCGGCAGCACCGCACAGTCCGCAAAACCCCACAGCGAGTTGTCCATAACCATGAGGAACAGCGACGACACCGTGGAAGCCGACGGCTTGGTCTTAATGATTTGCAAGGACGGACGAATGGTGTGCGCAGTTGTGTGGGCTGCACCGGACACCATGCCGTCGACAAGCCCGTTGTGAATCATCATCGTCGCAAAGTAGGAGATGTCCTGCATCGTCTCACGGGCCTGCTCCAGCGTGACCCCCTTGGCCTTGCGCATCTCTGCGAACTGTTCCGCGAACTGCTCAACATATTCGGAGGTCTGTGGGTTCCAGAGATGGGCGGCGTCGATGTCAAAACCAAGTTCGGCGGCGCGCGCCTTCATAGCATCCGGGTCACCGAGGATAGTAAGCTCACAGATGTCCTCGCGCAGGAGGTAATCAGCGGCCTCAAGAATGCGGTCATCATCCCCCTCTGGCAGCACAATGTGGCGCTTATCAGTCTTGGCGCGCTGCAACAGCCACCACTGGAAACGCTGTGGAGTCATCACTGCGGTGACCTCGCGGCTTACGACCTTGCGAAGCCCCTCAGCATCGTCAACGGCAACAACGGGAACGTCGAGATCGAGAGTCTTAGCAGCCTCGACTGCTTCCTCCCCTGTGAGAACAACAGCGAGTACCTCGCTGTGACGCTGAGCTGCACTGCTGAGCGCCAAACGAACGCGAGCCTTTGCGGCCTCTGTGTGACAGCCCTCGCCACCAGCGACAACGATGACACCGGCACCGGCGACGGTGGCGATGCGGAAGTCAAAATCGAGGTTGCCGGAGCCGGTCAGAACAGCCGCCCCCTCGTTAGCAGCGCGGTCGTCCTCAACAGCACTGACGATGGTGTCAAGCGCGGATTCCGGATCCACAACAACCTGATCCACAGTGGCGCCGTGAGCCCCACCGACAGTGTGGAGGCAACGTGCCCCACCCAGTGCCTCAGACAATGCCGTAATGACATCCTGTAGATCGTCTGCGCGGTCCACTGAAGTAATCAGGACTGCGGAGTTGTTGGTGGACGCTTGGGCGTTCTTATCGCTCACCGACGTTCCTTTCTCGCACTGCGCTTAATCGTTGACTTATTTGAACGTTGACTTGGCTCGAGCCATTGGACTGCCGGAGGCTCAAGATCATGCTGAGCTTCCAATCCCGCTGAGTCCCAAATCATTATTTTCATCTTATTGTGAGTCACCTTACATCTCACGACGGACTCAAACCTCTTTGGTTACCCCTGGTAGCCACACTTTTCCCCACAGATTCCAACAATTTTCCCGCATAATCGCGGGTTTTATGCGGTTTTTCTAGTGAACTATCCCAAATTCCCACATTGGACGTGACTAAGGTCACATTTAGTTTTGTACGCCTTCAAAAGCATCTCACCGATGATGTGATGCTCGCCTCTCGATTTTTCGTAAGTTATCGCTACGATTGGGGGCGCTACCATTGGGAATGTCGAATAAACCGATAGCTCACCAATAACTCCTTTCCCCCACGAGGTCACCGCTGGCAGCTACTTACGCCGCGGTCTCGTGGCCGTCGTAAAGCATTAGAGAAAGAAGGACACGCTTCATGAATCGCCCGCTCCGCGTTGCCGTAATTGGCTCTGGCCCGGCCGGTGTTTATGCTTCCGATGCACTGATGAAATCCAGTACTGACGTGGAAGTCGATCTGTTTGAAAAGATGCCGGCTCCATTTGGTCTAATCCGCTACGGCGTCGCCCCCGACCACCCACGTATCAAGGGCATCATTATGGCCTTACACCGTGTGATGGAAAAGCCGGAGCTGCGCCTGTTTTCCAACGTTGAGTTCGGCAAGGACATCACGCTCGACGAATTAAAGGAGCATTACGACGCCGTCATCTTCGCCACCGGTGCCGTCGGCGACCGCGCGCTGCCAACGCCGGGTGCGGATCTGCCGGAGCACTTTGGTGCTGGTGAATTCGTGGGCTTCTACGACGGCAATCCACTCTTTGAGCGCACCTGGGATCTCTCGGCGGAGTCCGTGGCCGTCGTCGGAGTCGGCAACGTCGCGCTGGATGTCTCCCGAATCCTGGCGAAGACCGGTGAGGAACTGCACGTCACAGAAATCCCGGACAATGTCTACGAGGTTCTGAAGACAAATAAGGCCAAGGAAGTCCACGTCTTCGGCCGCCGCGGCCCGGCACAGGCCAAGTTCACCCCGCTGGAGCTCAAGGAGCTCGACTACTCACCGAACGTCGAGGTCGTTGTCGATCCGCGCGATATTGATTACGACTCCGCATCCGAGATTATGCGTCGCAACTCCAAGATCACTGACCAGGTCTGCACCATCCTGGAGAACTACGCCATCCGTGAGCCAAAGAACGCACCGCACAAGCTCTACATTCACTTCTTCGAGTCGCCAGTGGAAATCCTCAGCGAGGAGGGTACCGACGGCCAGCAGCATGTGACAGGCTTGCGCACTCAGCGCATGGAATACGACGGTGCTGGCGGGCTGCGGCCGACCGGCGAGACCACCGACTGGAAGGTCGGCGCTGTCTACTCCGCCGTGGGCTACCGCTCTGATGCGCTGCCGGGTATCCCGTTCGACAACGTGAAGAATGTCATTTCCAACGTCGGTGGTCGAGTCATCGAATCCGACAACACCGAGGATGAAGCAGCCGAGGCCATCACTGGCCTCTACACCACCGGTTGGGTTCGCCGCGGACCGGTCGGCCTGATTGGTAATACCAAGGGCGATGCCAATGAGGCCGTAGCCAATCTGCTGGCCGATGCCGCTGAGGGCAAGAAATTCAACCCGTCGAAGCCGGAGTTGTCCGCTGTCAACGAGCTGCTGGAGTCCAAGGGTATCGACTACCTGGACTGGGAAGGTTGGCACAAGCTCGATGCTGCCGAACGCACCGCCGGCGAGGCCGAGGGTCGCGAACGCAAGAAGTACGTCGAGTGGGATGAGATGGTCACCCACTCCAAGGGCGAGTAACGGCGAGTAACTAGGACGGATAAAAAGCGTCGGCTACGCCACTACCTTCACGTCCGTGTACGCGGCGCGCGAGTCCCAGCGGCAGCACACAATCGGCGCCAACAGCTCGGCCAATGGCTCACCAAAAGCCACCTGACCAGCACCGTCGGCAGCGCCTGCATCGATGACTCGATCCCACAATAGGCCCGGCGCGGTAAACAGCGGCACCACTACGAGTCCGCGTCCGCGCTTGGCCGCGCGCTCCTGCGCCGCGGCCACAGCATCGGCTCCCTTGATTTTCTCAGGACCGACCACGAATGCCGCGCTCACATGTCCCGGCAGCATCCCGCCAAGGTTTGCCGCAAACTGGTGCACCGCCGCATTGGCATCCTCATCAGAGGAGCCGACCCCCATCACCAGCGCATCGACCGGCCAGGAAAAAGATGCATTCTCCGCCGCTTCGATGATTCGCTTTACGACGGCGCGCTTCGTGCCGTCGCCAAGCCCGAGTCCTTCAGCCACTGTGATGTCAACACCATGCCGATCGCAGAGTCGAACCTGCTCGGGAACGTCGACTCGCGAGTGGAACGCATCGGTGAACAGCAGCGGTACAGCCAGTGCCTGAGTCTCGCCGGCAGCGGCGAGCTCGGCACATACGGTATCCAGCGAGGGCTCGTCGAGGTCCAGCCAGGCGAGGCGAATCTGAGAGGGCGCATCCAGGCGGGTGAGCGGCATCTTCTCGCGCACGAGCGCGACCACGTCTTCGAGCACCGGTTTGGTCTCTGAGTGCCGAGAACCGTGCGCAAGCAGAATCAGTGCGGTCATCGATGGTCTCCTCAGGCTCGCTAGCTGTGCTTTCTGGTTTCTCTACCTGGCGGCTCTACTGGGCAGCGCCACGCACGAGGCCTGCGGTGAGGGTGTCACCGGTGCCCGGCTCGATGAGCAGGAATGCACCGACACGGCCACCGACGCGGTAGGCATCGACCGGCAGCGGCTGTGCGACCTCGACGGTGATCTCCGCGACGTCGTTGACTGCAAGCTGATCAGCCACACCGGTGGGCTCACCGGTTTCGATATCGATGAGCGCATCGACGGAAGCGATACGACCACGCACCAGTGCGGCACCATAGCGCACCTCTACGACGCGACCGACTGCCAACGGCTTGTCTGCAAGGTGGACGGCCACGGCGGAGAAACGGCGCACGTCTTCCGGGCGCGTGCCACTGATGAGGTCGCCACGGGCGAGGTCGAACTCGGCATCCAGGCTGATGGCCACCGACTGGCCGGCCACGGCCTCAGTGACATCCTCAGCTGCCACGGTGATCTTCGTGACCGTAGCCTGACGGTTGGCGTCTACGGAGACAACATCGCCCACACGCACGCTACCTGCGGCGATACGGCCGGCGTAACCACGGTATTCAGTGGCGTGATCGCGAATGACATAGTCGATGGGCAGGCGCAGGTCAGCCTCGGCATCGGTTTCCAGGTCGGCACCGATGTTGAGGTTTTCCAGCAGCTCCAGCACGGTCGGCCCCTCGTACCACGGAGTGTGCTCAGAAGAATCGACAATGTTGTCGCCGACCAGAGCCGACACTGGAACAACGAAGGTGTTCTGCAGACCCAGGCGCTCTGCTAGTGCTGCCACATCCGACTCAATGGCGCGGAAGGCCTCTTCGCTGTAGTCCAGTAGGTCAATCTTGTTGACTGCGAAAATCACGTGGCGAACGCCCAGCAGACCGGCCACCGTTGCGTGACGCTTGGTCTGCGTCACGACGCCGTTGCGCGCGTCGATAAGCAAAACGACGGCCTCGGCGGTGGACATACCGGTGACGGTGTTTCGGGTGTACTGCTCGTGACCTGGGCAGTCGGCGAGGATGAAGGAGCGGACGTCGGTGGCGAAGTAGCGGTAGGCGACATCGATGGTGATGCCCTGCTCACGCTCGGCCCGCAGACCGTCGACCAGCAGCGACAGGTCCGGGTTTTCCTGACCGCGCGCCTGTGAGGAGGCGACGACGGCCTCGTACTGGTCAGCGAGGATATTCTTCGTGTCGTGCAGCAGGCGACCGACGAAGGTGGACTTACCGTCGTCGACGGAGCCAGCGGTGCACAGGCGAAGAGTGCGACGAGCGCGAGTGGCGCGGTCAGCGGAAATCAGGGTAGCTGGGGAATTTGGCTGGCTCATCAGAAGTAACCTTCCTTCTTACGGTCTTCCATGGAGGATTCGGACAACTTGTCATCTGCGCGGGTAGCGCCGCGCTCGGTGAGCTTGGATGTGCGAAGTTCCTCCATGACCTCGGCAATAGTGGTGGCAGTCGATTCGACAGCGCCGGTGCAGCTCATGTCACCGACAGTGCGGTAGCGGACAGTGCGAACCTCGAGGGTCTCGCCGTCGCGGGGTCCACCCCACTCGCCCGGTGCCAGCCACATACCGCCGCGGTTGAACACCTCACGCTCATGGGAGAAGTAGATGGGCGGCAGTTCGATGTCACGGGCTTCGATGTAGGCCCAGACGTCGGCCTCGGTCCAGTTCGAGATCGGGAAAACGCGGACGTTCTCTCCGGCGGCGTGGCGACCGTTGTAGAGCCCCCACAGCTCAGGGCGCTGACGGCGTGGATCCCAACCGCCGAAGGAGTCGCGGACGGAGAACACGCGCTCCTTTGCGCGGGCCTTCTCCTCATCGCGGCGGGCGCCACCGAGAACGGCATCGTAACCACGGTTGGCAATGGTCTCCACCAGCGGCACTGTCTGCAAGGGGTTGCGGGTGCCGTCGGCACGCTCGGTGAGCACGCCGCTGTCGATCCAGTCTTGGACCTTGGCTACGTGCAGCTTGATGCCCGGCTGAGCGGCAATCTTGTCGCGGAATTCAATAACTTCGGGGAAGTTGTGGCCGGTGTCGACGTGGAGCAGCTCCAGCGGGATACCCGCCGGTGCGAAGGCGCGCTTGGCCAGCTCGAGCACGACGACGGAATCCTTTCCGCCGGAGAAAAGTAGTGCCGGACGGTCGAACTGACCGGCGGTCTGGCGAATAATGTCGATGGCCTCGGCTTCCAGCTCGGCAAGCCGCGGGTCGAGGCGGTTTTGTACGGAAACGGTGGTTGAGCTAGTCATGGGGGGTTCTTTCTGTTGGGGGCTGTGTTGGCTGTTGCAACTGCGCTGTTTTGGCTGATATCGGTTATCGGCAGGTGGCTAGTGGCTGGCGGCAAGTAGCTGTCTGCTAGCCGCTCGAACTAGAGGTGCAATCCGCACTCAGTCTTCTCGGAGCCCGCCCAGCGACCCGAGCGCGGATCCGCACCCTCTGCCACTCGCGCGGTGCATGTCGCGCAGCCAATCGACGGGAACCCCTGTTGCGTCAGCGGATGCACAATGAGGTCGTTGTCCTCGATGTACTGGGCAACATCCTCATCTGTCCAGGTGGCCAGCGGGTTGAGCTTGATGCGACCAGTCTTGTCGATTTCCAGTACCGGCGTGTGTGCGCGGGTCGGCGCGTCGACGCGCTTCAGACCTGTGACCCAGCCCTCGTAGGGGCGCTTCACGGCAGACAGCGGCTCGACCTTCCGCAATGCGCAGCATCGCGTCGGGTCGGTCTTGTACAGATCGACGCCCTCTTCGGCGTCCTGCTCGGCGCGGGTGCGCTTCGGCTCAATCGACAGCAGTCGGTTGTCGTAACGCTGTGCGACCTGCTCTGCCACGTCGAGGGTCTCCGGGAAGTGGTAACCGGTATCCAGGAAAATCAGATCTGCCTCCGGCGCGTGCCGAGCAGCCAGTTCCGCCAACACTGTGTCCTGCATCGACAGGGTCACGGCCAGTGGCGTGTGCAGGTGCTCCGCACCCCATTCCAGTACTTCCCCAGCAGTGGCAGTCTCCAGCTTGGAGCCCCACTCCAGTGCGAGCTCAATCAGACGGCGAGCAGTTTCCGGGTTGTCCAGCGCGTCTTCACGCGCGAGCGCCTCCTGAGTCTTAATGACCTCAGCGGTTTTCAGTCCCGTGCTCATGACGCCACCTTTCTATCGATATGTCCGTGCAGTTTCACTGTGAATACCCGGCAGCATTCGCGGCATTGCCAGGCGTAATCGGTTTCCAGGTCGGGCCACAGATCATCACCGCCGCAGTAAGGGCAATGCATCACCGCACCCCGGTTCGGATTGGGGTGTGCGCTTCGGCCACCGATCCCCAGTCGCGCTGGCGTCTCGTCTTTTTCGCTTGACGACGGCCCCTGCGACCGAACCCCATTGGGAGATTCACTCACTTCAGGTCCTCCTCATCAGCGCGGACAATCCACTCGCGGAACTGTTCACCCTCGTGGCGCTGCTCCTTGAAGTGATTGACGACGCGCTCGATGTAGTCACCCAGTTCTGCCGAGGTGACCTTGTGTCCGCGAACCTTGCGGCCGAAGTTGGCATCGAGCCCCAGCGAACCACCGAGGTGAACCTGGAAACCCTCGACACGGTTGCCCTCGTCGTCGGTGACAATCTGCCCCTTGAGTCCGATGTCGGCAATCTGCGTGCGGGCGCAGGCATTCGGGCAGCCATTGAGCGCAATGGTGATTGGGACGTCGAGGTCACCGAGGCGTTCCTCCAAGTCGCCCACCAAATCAATTGCGCGCTGGCGCGTGGTGACAAGTGCGAGCTTGCAGAACTCTAGGCCGGTGCAGGCCAGGATGCCCCGTCGGAAAGCTGAGGGCTTGGCAGACAGGCCAATTTCGTCGAGTTCTGCGAGCAGGGAGTCGACCTGGTCGTCGGCGACGTCGAGGAGAATGAGCTCCTTCATCACGGTGGTGCGGACGCGGGAAACACCGTGGCGCTCGGCGATGTCGGCGAGTTTGACCAGATCAGAGCCCGGAACACGGCCAACAGCGGGCTTAACACCGACGTAGTTGAGACCGTCGGCCTGCTTGTGCACGCCGATGTGGTCACGGTCGCCTTCGAAAGGTTCGGGTGCGGGGCCGTCGATAAGCTTGCGGTTGAGGTAGTCGTCTTCGAGTACCTGGCGGAACTTCTCCGCGCCCCATTCGGCAACGAGGAACTTCAGACGCGCACGATTGCGCAGGCGACGGTAGCCGTAGTCCCGGAAGATGCGGCACACGCCCGCCCATACCTCGGGAACCTCGTCCTCTGGGATCCAGGCGCCGAGACGCTGGGCGAGCATCGGGTTGGTGGAGAGACCACCACCGACCCAAACGTCGAAACCGGGGCCGTGCTCTGGATGATTGACACCGACGAAGGCAACGTCCTGGACCTCGTGGGTGACATCGAGACGCGGGGAACCGGAAACTGCCGACTTAAACTTACGCGGTAGGTTGGAGAACTCGTCGCCGGAGAGGTACTCCTCCTTGATGCGGCGGATGGCGTTGGTGCCGTCGACAATTTCATCGGCCGCAACACCGGCAACCGGGCTGCCTAGAATAACGCGGGGAACGTCGCCGCAGCCAAAGTTGGTGTCGAGACCAACTCGCTCAAGGCGGTCCCAGATCTCCGGCATATCTTCGACGCGAATCCAGTGCAGCTGGACGTTCTGGCGGTCGGAGAAGTCCGCAGTGTCGCGGGCGAAGTCGCGGGAAATCTCGCCGATGGTGCGAATGCCCTCGGTGGTGGTCTGGCCACCGTCGAGGCGGACGCGGAGCATAAAGTACTTGTCCTGCAGCTCGGCGTTGGTCTTCACGCCGGTGTGCTCACCGCTAAGCCCCTGCTTGCGCTGGGTGTAGAGGCCAATCCACTTAAAGCGAGGCGCTAGGTCCTCCGCGGGGATGGAGTCAAACCCCTGCTTGGAGTAGATGTCGATAACACGCTGCTTAACGGCGATGCCAGCATCTTCTTTCTTAATGCGCTCGTCGTCGTTAAGTGGCTCGCGGCCGTCGATAAGCCACTGCCCCTGTGGCTTCGGTGCGCGCTTCTTACGTCGGGTAGCCGCTGCGGAAGCTGGACGCTCGGCGGTTTTCGTAGGAGAGCTCATGGGGAATCTACCGAATCACTTTCGTTTTGTTCTCGTTGACCGAATTAGTTTCTAATCTTTATAGACCGTTTGGTCTACGTTGCATTGCAGGCAACATTAGACCGACCAGTCTGGCTAGTGCAAGCCGGGACACGCTCGGATACCTAGCGGACTTCCGCTTCGCCCACGCGGACACCGTTTTTCGCACCCACTTTGACACCTTCAGAAGCATCCTCGGCCCCGGCATCAACCGAAGCGGGTGATGGAGATCCAGAACTAGGCACATCAGCCGAGGAAGACTGAGAAGTCGGCTCAAGTTGGACCCGCTGACGCAGCCCCGGAAGAGTGTCGTGCGAACGCGCCCACAGCACCAGCACAACGACAACAAAAGCCCACACGAGCAGCGCTGTCGTCAGTACGCCCCCAGAAACCAGCGACGAAAACAGAGTGCGAATATTCAGCCCCACCAACACGCCGCCGATCGCAATCCCAAGCAGCCGCGGATTAATGCGCCCCACCAGGTACGCAGCCAAGGGTGCCGCAATCACACCACCGCACAACAAACCAATTACCGGTGCGGCATGCTGAGTGAATTCCTCCCGCAGCTTGGGCAAAAAGCCCAGTACAGCCGCCAAGGCAACGAGAAATTCCGCCGCAGAGACAGTACCGATAATCTTGCGCGGCTGGTCAGCCTCAGCGCCGAGCAAAGTTGAGGTGGTAACAGGCCCCCAACCACCGCCTCCAGTGGAATCAAGCAGGCCACCAAAGAGCCCCAGCGGAGCGAGCTTCTTCGCCCCCCAGGCCTTCTTCTTGCGCTTAACATTGGCCAAAAAGGCGAAGCGGATAATCACCCACAGACCGAGGAAAAGCAAGATTGTCGAGGTCACAGGCGTCGCGGCATCACCGTCGAGATTCGCCAAAAAGGTCGCACCAATAAAGGCACCGATAGCACCCGGCACGCCAAGACTCAGCGCGCGTCGCCAGTCGACATTGCCGAATCGCCAGTGTGAAATACCGGAGGCCAGTGTCGTACCCACCTCTGCTACGTGAACCACCGCCGACGCAGTGGCAGCACTACTACCAGCGACAATAAACAGCGAAGTAGCGGTGACACCGAAAGCCATCCCCAGAGTGCCGTCGACTAATTGCGCGCCAAGGCCGATTAGCACGAAGACTATGAGTTTTTCCATGACAAGCCCTTCCCCGCTTACCCAACCAGAGCCTGCCGTTGCCACGATGCTCGCACGACGAGCCCCTTTCAGAGCTCATTCAGCAGAAGCGATGCGCAGCAAAACCCTCTCAAGCCAAAGCAGTGATTCTTGCGGTGTTTTGTGTTTGCTTTTTGTAGACCAGTTTGTCTATATTCTGTTTCAGCAAGCATAGACCGGTTGGTCTACGATAAGCAATCGCGACAAAGAAAACGTAGAAAAAGGATTCCACCCAATGACCAACGACCAGACTGCAGCCCAGAACACGGCCGCTTCCTCACTGCCCGATCTCGCCAACTCCACCACGCCACTGCGTGTAGCCGTGGTTGGCTCGGGCCCGGCCGGCATCTACGCCTCCGACGCGCTGATGAAGTCCGGCCGCGATGTCGCCATCGACCTCTACGAGCGCCTTCCAGTGCCGTTCGGCCTCATCCGCTACGGTGTTGCGCCAGACCACCCGCGAATCAAGGGCATCATTAAGTCCCTCCACCGAGTGCTGGACAAGCCGCAGGTTCGACTGCTGGGCAACGTGGACGTCGGCAAGCAGGTCAGCGTTGATGAACTGCGCCAGTTCTACGACGCCATCATCTTCGCCACTGGCGCGACCGGCGACCGCGATCTGAACATCCCGGGCTCGGATCTGCCGGAGCACTACGGCGCCGGTGAGTTCGTAGGTTTCTACGACTCCCACCCGGAGTTTGCTCGCGAATGGGACCTCTCTGCTGAGTCGGTCGCTGTGATCGGCGTCGGTAACGTGGGTCTCGACGTCGCCCGTATTCTCGCCAAGACTGCCGATGAGCTGCACGTCACCGAAATCGCCGACAACGTCTACGACGGCCTGGCAAAGAATGCCGCCCGCGAAGTCCATGTCTTTGGCCGTCGCGGTCCGGCTCAGGCAAAGTTCACTCCACTGGAGCTGAAGGAACTGGACCACTCTGACACCATTGAGGTTGTCGTGAATCCGGAGGACATCCAGTACGATGCCGCCTCCGAAACGTCCCGTCGCGAGTCCAAGATCACCGATCAGGTCTGTACGATTCTGGAAAACTACGCCATCCGCGAGCCAAAGGGCGCCCCGCACAAGCTCTTCATCCACTTCTTCGAGTCCCCGGTCGAAATCATCGGCGAGACCGGTGAAGATGGAGTACAGCACGTCAGCGCTATCCGCACCGAACGCACCGAACTCGACGGCGAGGGTGGCGTCCGCGGCACCGGCAAGTTCACCGAATGGCCGGTCGGTGCGGTCTACCGCGCAGTCGGCTACCGCTCCGACGCAGTCACCGGCGTACCGTTCGACACCGGCACGCACACCATCCCAGATGCCGGCGGCCGCGTGCTTGACGACATCGACGGCAACCACATCCAGGGCCTGTACACCACCGGCTGGATTCGCCGTGGCCCGGTCGGCCTAATCGGTAACACCAAGGGCGATGCCAACGAAGCTGTCGGCAACCTCATCGCCGACTGGGAGGCAGGTCGCCTGGCCGCACCTGCAAAGCCCACGCATAACGACGTCGACGAGTTCCTGGCCGACAAGGGCCTCCAGGTCACCACCTGGGAGGGCTGGCACGCACTCGACGCCGCCGAGCGTGCCGCGGGCGAAGCCGAAGGCCGCGAGCGCAAGAAGCTGGTCGAGTGGGCTGACATGGTTGCGGCCTCCACGGTCGTCGCAAAGCAGCCAGATGCCGATGACGTGGCCGAAGCTGTGCACGAAGCTGTTGTGGAGACCGTCGCGAGCTAGCGCATCGGGTCTAACCGGACAGTTGATTGTGCACGTCAGTCGATCTTCGGATTAGAGTTAATACATGGCTTATCATGCAGACTCATCCAACCTGGACGTCAAGGAAGTTCTGACCTGGGAAGGCTTCGGCGTCGCCTCCCGTGAACTGGCACAGCAGATTGTCGACTCGGACTTCGACCCGGAGATTATTATCGCCGTGGCCCGCGGTGGCCTGCTGCCAGCAGGCGCACTCAGCTACACCATGGGCGTCAAGCTCTCTGACGCCATCAACGTCGAGTTCTACACCGACGTGGCGGAGACCCTGCCGGATCCGGTTCTGCTGGAGCCGCTCCTGGACATCGAATCGATTTCCAACCGCCGCCTGCTGGTCGTTGACGATGTGGCCGACTCCGGTCGCACGCTGCATCTGGTGCTCGACCTGCTCAAGAAGCACGGCGCTGAAGTCCGTTCCGCTGTGCTCTACGGCAAGTCCCGCTCGGAGATTGCACCGGACTACGTCTGGAAGCACACCGATGACTGGATCGTCTTCCCCTGGTCGGCCGAGCCACCGGTACAGAAGTCCAAGTAGATCAAGTAGCTTACGCACCACAGCGGGCACAAAAAAGTGCGCTGCAGCGTTCCTTTCCCAAGCAACACCAGCAGCGCACACTAGGTCGTCGAACTACCCCAGTTCGACGACCTTAATCTTTGATGCCGCCTCCGATGCGCGCTCACGAGCAGCATCGACAGAATCCGCGGTCGAAACAGCAACACCCATGCGGCGACGCGGGCCGGCAACCGGCTTACCAAAGATACGAATATCGGTCTCCGGAATAGCCATGGCCTCCGTCAGCCCGGTGTAACCCGGCTGCTCGATGTCAGCACCGCCGTAGACGACAGCGGAGGCTCCCGGGGACACCAGCGTGACGTCGATAGGCAGACCCAACACTGCGCGCGCGTGCAGCTCGAACTCGGAGAAACGCTGCGTACCCATGGTGACCATGCCGGTGTCGTGCGGACGCGGGCTGACCTCGGAGAACCACACCTCATCGCCGCGGACAAACAGCTCGACGCCGAAGATACCGCGACCGCCCAGCGCGTTGGTGATGCGCGCGGCGACAGAGCGAGCATTGTCCAGGGCGTTTTCGCTCATGGCAGCCGGTTGCCAGGACTCAACGTAGTCACCATCCTGCTGACGGTGGCCGATGGGCTCACAGAACCACGTTGCCCCCTCGCCGGTCTCCGGATCCACGGAGCGCACGGTCAGCAGCGTGATCTCATAGTCGAAATCGACGAAGCCCTCCACGATGACGCGACCGGACTCAACGCGACCGCCACTCATGGCGTAATCCCACGCGGCCTGGACATCCTCCGGCGAACGCAGCGTGGACTGTCCCTTGCCCGAGGAACTCATGACCGGCTTGACCACGCATGGGAAGCCAATCTCATCAACAGCTGCGGTGAACTCATCAAAGCTGGAGGCGAAGTGATAGCGGGAAGTCGGCAGCCCCACCTCTTCCGCAGCCAGGCGGCGAATACCCTCTCGGTTCATGGTCAGCTGAGTCGCCCGTGCGGTCGGAATAACGGTGACGTCCAGCGTCTCATCTTCCTCGACCTCTGCCAGCACCTCGGTTGCCAGAGCCTCAATCTCAGGGACGATGAAGTGTGGCTTGACCTGGAGAATCAGATCCCGCAGTGCACTGGAATCCGACATATTCAAGACGTAGGCGTGGTGAGCGACCTGGTGTGCCGGTGCATGCTCGTAGCGATCGGCAGCGTGCACCTCAACGCCAAGACGCTGGAAAGCAATGGTCACCTCCTTGCCGAGCTCGCCAGAGCCGAGCAGCAGAACTCGCGTTGCTCCCGGCTGGTACGGGGTTCCGGTGACTTCAGGGGTGAACATCGAGATAAATTCGCTTTCGTCTACGGCACATACGCTGCGCAACCAGCAGCTGTTAAATTGATTGCCTCCAGCATACGACAGCGAGCTGATTCACCGCGGCGGGCACGGGCGGGAACCTAGCGCGGGAACACCCGCTGGAACTCAGCCAGCGCCACCTCACGGTCAGCGGCCAGGACAACATTCGCCACCGCTCCGGCTGAATCCTCCACCACCTGGCCGCGGCGTGCTGGCTCATCTGCAAAGGTTCGCTTATCGACGCCCACGAGACGCATCTTCTCCACTTCCCCGGTCACCGCACCGACGGCCACCATCGCGGCAAAGAGGTCATGAACCTGCGCCTTGTAACCGACTCCAACTCCCTGGTGGAACTCAAAGTAGAACTTCAGTGAGCGACGCAGAACACGCAGTAGCTCCGGGTTCATACCGGCATCTCGCCAGGATTCAATCTCAGTATCACTAATGGTGATGGTCTCGGTGACATTGAGCGGAACCAGCGTCGGCACCGGCGCGCCTGCGGCGGTGGCGATGCTGCGCACGGCATCCTCCGGGCGCTCGACGGCCACAGCGCCCGCGGTGCCGAAGACCTCGATGACCGCGGTGGGGTCAACCCAGAAGTTCCATTCCGCAAACTCGGTAACGTTACCGTGGTACTCCACAGCACCACCCATAATGGTCACGCCGTCGAGCTCCCGCATGAGTTCCGGGTACTTCTTCAAAGCGGCCACGTAGGTGGTCATAGGGCCAGTGACCAGCAGGTGCACCTTCTCCCCCGTCGACCGTGCCTGCTCGATGACCTGGCGCCACAGCGCCAGCGGATCCGCCGCTCCTGCGCGCCCCGGTTCGTAGATGACGGCCGGTGGCGCCAGGTTGTAGCCCAGCCCGTACGGGCCATGAGTCTCAGGCGTGGTGGTCAGCTCACGGTCAGCGGGCCCCTCGAAACCGCTGACGACCGGAACCTCCGGACAACCACAAAGATTCAGCATGTACTTGGTATTACGGGCAGACCATGCCGCAGTGGTGTTACCACCTGCGCAGGTCACACCCACCAGCTCGATCTCGCCTGCGGTATGCAACCCCGCGAGGTAGACGAGAGCAAGACTGTCATCGATACCCGTGTCAACGTCGGCAAGCACTTTCAAACGCGTCATAAGGTCAAGTGTGACACGAAACACGCTCAGCCCGCAGAGCTAAACACGGGCAAAACAGGGATACAGACGAGTTTCCGCTGGTGCTGGCCGGGTTTACTAGTTCGTCGACATCGCTGCATCACCCACCGGAGCAGGCTCCGGCAGCGGCATATTCAGCTCGGCCAAGACCTCGCGCAGTCGCGTCGGGTAGTCGGTGATGATGCCGTCGACACCAGCGGCAATTTGCTCGCGCATGGTCTCCTTTTCATTTACGGTCCACGGCACCACCTTCATGCCGGCCTCATGCGCACGGGAGATTAGCTCCGGCGTGGCGACCGGGTGGTAGTCAGCATCTGACGGTGTCTTGCCGTAAGGAATGCTGTGCGTCGGTGAGAGCACCTGCACGCCGAGCTGCTTGGCGGCCTCGATGATGTCGCCATTGACCTCGTCGTAATTGACATCGCCAATCCAAGGAGAATCCTTCTTCCAGGTGGTCTCGTCCCACAGCATGACCAGCGGAATCTCCGGGTTCCGTTCCGCGACCAGCGGCAGCGAGCGCCAATCGAAGGACTGAATCATCACACGATTAGCCACACCCGCGCGGTCAATCTCGTCGAGAATCACATCGACGAACTCCTGCGGTTCTGCCGAGTCAGCGCGCTTTTCGCCCTCAATCTTGGTCTCAATGTTGAAGTGGATGTCCTGGTTGTCCTTAGTCAGCTCGAACAGCTCCGGCAGGGTCATCATCCTATTGCCCTTGATTGGCTCCGCATCCGGAAAGTCCTCGAGCTTCTTGTCACAGACCAGGGTTTGTACCTGCTCATAGGTGAGATCATGCACGAGCTTGCCGACGTACGGGTACTGCGGATCCCCCTCCGTCACTGGCTCGGTGTCCGAGCACTTATCGTCTTGGATCTCCGGATCGTGCCAGACCATAGGCACGCCATCCTTCGTCAGGACGATGTCCAGCTCCAACGTCGTAACACCCAGCTCCAACGAGTTGATCATCGCCTGCTTGGACTCCTCCGTCCACTCACCGCGACCACCACGGTGCGACTGCAGATCAAAACCCTCCGGCAGCTTAGCCATCGCAGCCGGCCGCACATTCGCGGCCGCATTCAGCTCAGCAACCTGCTGCTTTTCAAAGGTCTTCTCTTCGCTCGACGTAGTGCTGACCGCGCTTGCACTGCTTGACGACGATGCCGCGTCGTTGTCTGCATCATTGCTGCAGGCTGCAATAGGAGAAATAGCAAACGCGCCCATAGCGATGGCCGCGATTGCGCGGCGCGTGCCGTGGACGCGTGAATTCTGAGGCTGCTCGCTCTGCTTGGTCCGTTCGTCAAACATGGAGTCAGATGAGTTGCGAGAAGACATGGCCGGTGATTTTCCTCTTTGGGCGTAGTATTAGCGACTTCATAGCGACGGCGCAGTACCGACAACACAGTGTCGACAAACTACCGTCGGAGGTTTACGGAACACAGAAATCTAGATGAAAACTGTGTGGCGCGCCACTACTTTAAAACGGCCTGACAGCACTCGCATCTGGAGAGAGTGCGGGGTGAGCGTTTAATTTCCCTCTGCTTTTGGAATCTCGCCTTCTTGAGCGACCTCTGACCCATCCCAGGAGTACGTAACGGGAGCGTTGTACTGGTCTTTAAAGGCGAAGGCACCGCCGTCTTCGATCATTTTATTGACATCGAAGAAATTGACGGTCACAGTTTTGCCATCGCCCTCGACCGAGTTGATTGTCTGCGGACCACCGGCGGTACCCACGTACTCGCCCTTATGAAACAGCAGCACTGCACCAGCGGTAGTTGAATGCGTAATTTCATTCTGTACTGCTGAGGCAAAGGTCAACTCGCTGGTGGTATCCCAGTTCGTATCGTCCGTGACTGTCCAACCGCTGCCATTGCCACCTTCCATTGAGTTCAGGTCGGCAACCGCTTCTTCGAAAGCCTCTTCCTGGGTTGGCGCAGAAGAACCCCCATCGGAGTCGTTGTCATCGACATCCGGATTGGGGGTATCTGCACTTTCACTGTCATCCTCGACAGTGGTGGTCGTAGTGATGGTCGTCGTTTCTTGATCTACCTGAGAAGCAGAGGTCGGTGCTGCGGTCTCATCAGTGGAGCAACCGGACAAAGCCACTACACCTGCGACCGCCGCGCTAACCAGCATCGACCCGCGACGAACTGAATGACCACTCATGGCTGGAACCTCTTCTGTTCTCTCAAGTTTTCTCAAGCACTGCGCTACGACGGAGCATTACTTTCTCATGTCCGACTCTGAATTGAGTTTACTTGGGAAAACTCAAGAGACCCCGGGAGTGTCCAAGAATTTTCGAAAGCTCTCGAAAATTCTCGGGAGTCCTTAGGAAGCGGGTGTCGCGCCGCCGGGAATCTTGCCCTCGTGGACGACGTGATCTCCGTTCCAGAAGAAGTGAACATTAGAGGTGAACTTGGCCGCATCAGCGTTCGGCGCACCTGCGGCCTCCTGGGCCTCCCAGTCGTGGTAGATGACCGAGATGTTCTTACCATCAGGGGTCGGCGTCACCTTGTTGATGTGCTGAGGCCGGTCAGAGTCCGTACCAATAAACTCACCCTTGTGGAACATCAACAGCACAGTGGAGGACTGAGCGTTGCCCTGCTTGGCCTGATCTGCGAGAGCAAAGCTCAAATCGCTACACGGGCTGAAGTTGGAGGTGCCAGTGTACTTCCACCCATCATGGTTGTTCGGACGCTCCCTGTTGACCTTATCCAGGGCCTCCTGGATTTCAGGTGCTGCCGGGTTCGGGGTACAGCTATCTGCCTTCGCCGGAGCCGGTGCCGGCACTGGGGCCGGTTCCGCCTGAGCCGCGGGAGCTGCAACGGCTCCACCTACTGCGGAGAAAACCATCGCGCCGGAAAGTACGGCGGAACTTGCCAGTCGTTGTACTCGGTGTCCTGTGTTTTGCATGAAAACCACACGCCTTCTGTCGTTTGGACTTCTGTCGTTGGACCACGCGGTGAGGCCTACGATACAAAAATGACTCTGGGATGCCAGTGTCAACTGACAATTCCCAGAGCCTTCTCGTGGTTAGCAAATGTTCTTTTTTACAGCAGCCAGCGGTTTCGACACCGAAGATTTTTTATCTAACAGTTCGATAAAGTCGGGTCGAAAGCCGGACTATTTTCCGGCTAGTTCGCCACTGTCCCCAGACTAAGTGTCCAGCGCTAGTTGTCCAGCACGTCGTGGACAACGATAGTCTGGTCACGACCCGGGCCAACACCGATGTAGGAAATGCGAGCGCCAGAGAGCTCCTCCAGGCGGTTCAGGTAATCCTTGGCCTTGTCCGGCAGCTCATCGAAGGTGCGGCAGCCAGTGATGTCTTCGTCCCATGCAGGCATGGTCTCGTAAATCGGGACAGCGTGGTGGAACTCCGACTGGGTGAGTGGCATTTCGTCGTGACGCACGCCATCAACGTCGTAAGCGACACAAATCGGAATCTCGCCGATACCAGTCAGGACATCCAGCTTGGTGATGAACAGATCCGTGAAACCGTTGACGCGCGCGGCGTAGCGAGCCAGCACCGAGTCGTACCAACCACAGCGGCGCTTACGGCCGGTGTTGACTCCGACCTCACCGCCGGTGGTCTGCAGGTACTCGCCCCACTTGTCGAACAGCTCCGTCGGGAACGGGCCAGCACCGACGCGGGTGGTGTAGGCCTTCATGATGCCCAGCACCGAAGTGATCTTCGTCGGGCCGATGCCGGTGCCCACGCAGGCACCACCAGCGGTTGGGTTCGAGGAGGTCACGAACGGGTAGGTGCCGTGGTCGACGTCGAGCATGGTGGCCTGGCCGCCCTCCATGAGGACGTGCTTGCCGGCATCCAAAGCCTGATTGAGCTCAAACTCCGAGTCGATAATCATCGGGCGCAGACGATCGGCGAAGCCCATGAAGTAATCAAAGACTTCATCCGGGTCGATAGCGCGGCGGTTGTACAGCTTGACCAGAATCTGGTTCTTCTGAGCCAGCGAAGACTCAATCTTCTGGCGCAGAATCGACTCATCCAGAATGTCCTGGACACGCAAGCCCGTACGGCCGACCTTGTCGGCATACGTCGGGCCGATACCGCGGCCAGTGGTGCCGATAGCGCGCTTACCCAGGAAGCGCTCGGTCACGCGGTCCAGCGTCTGGTGGTACGGAGCAACCATGTGGGCATTGCCGGAAACGCGCAGGCGGGAGGCTTTTGCACCGCGAGCTTCGAGGCCATCAATCTCGTCGAAAAGCGCCTCGAGGTTGACCACACAGCCGTTACCGATAATCGGCACAGCGTTTTCCGACAGCACACCCGCCGGAAGCAGCTTCAGCTCGTACTTCTCACCGCCGACGACAACGGTGTGGCCGGCGTTATTGCCACCGTTGGGCTTGACGACGTAGTCGACGCGGCCACCGAGAATATCGGTTGCTTTGCCCTTGCCCTCGTCGCCCCACTGGGCACCGACGATAATGATTGCGGCCATAGTCCTACTTCAACTCCTGGGATTGCAGACGACGCATTAGAGTGTAGTCCTATGCGTATTGTTGTGCTGCAGTGTGGCCCCGATGTACCCGCGTTTCCCCAATTGCTCCGCCAATCATGGTCTACATCAGCACCGTCCACACCATCAGCACCAGCTACTCCGGCACCACCCGCCTATGCGCTTCACGACGTCGCGATGATCCCCACCCGCAAGGAGCTGGCTTTCATCGACGACCTGGCCAAGGACGTACTGCCTGTCGATACAGCTCCGACGCCGGAGGAAATCTCCAAGCAGAAGAAAGTCGACCACTTAGGCGCTCCGCAACCCGCTCCGCAAAAGCCGAGCGAGCCGTTACGAATTGTGGTCGTTGGCACCGACGCGGCACTGGCTACCGTGGCAACCTACCTGATGCGCAAGAACCTCCTGTGGATTGAAGTGGCACATGTCCCCACCGCACCGTCGACCGCGGCCAAAAACTGGGGCATCGAAGGAGGAGAAGGGCTCGATGCGGCGACCGCGCTCACACGCCCGACGACGCCAGTGCCGCTGATTCGCGATGACACCGGCCACGCAATTGTTGGTTACGCCCTACTGACAGAGCCGGGAATTACCGGAGTGTCCTCGGCAAACGGGTTTACTGGCGAGGTCTATGTCGACGAGCATCAGATGTTCTCCGGCACATCCACCGGCCTGCAGATTCGCCCTACCCCCGACGCCCCGGGCATCGTTGCGGCCGAAGTTCCGGCTCCGGAAGCGGAAATCGGTAACGAGGATGGAGGCAACAAAGGCCTGCTGAGCCGACTCGGATTGGGGCGCGGTGGCCGTCGTAAAGCGAAAGAAGCCCCGGCCCGCGAGCTACACCGTCCGATGACGGGTCGGGCAGTTCAAGTTGGTGGCCTGGGCTTCCGATATGTGCGCGATGGAGTCGAGTCTCGAAAGCCGCGAGAGAAGACAACTCTGTACCGACACCTTCGCGACTTGCAGATTGTGCACTAACTGCGTCGGGGCAATAGCCACGGTCTGCCCGTGAGAAAGTGGCTTGCGCGAAAGTGGCCTGCGCGATAGCTCGAGTACAGATAACATTTGGGTGTTAAAGCCCCTGCCCGCCACTGCCTCGATAGGACAGCATCATGACTGACAACACCCCACGGCTACGCGCTGGCGACCAAGCCCGCCACACTGCGCTGGAACGCTTGGAATGGGCATTCCGCGATGGCCAGATTGACTTTGCGGAACTGCAGGAGCGCACCGAGAAAGCCCAAAAGGCAACGTACATTGATGAGTTGCCCACATTGACACAGGACTTGTCGCTGCCCGCGAACCTGGCCGAGCCGACTCCACATGCGCACCCAAACCCTAACCTGCGCCCGAACCTGCACAGCGTCCCGGACGAGCACCATTCAGTGGCACCGAATGCAGCCAGCAATCATCAACCAGCCCGGATTGATAGCTCCGCCGCGGCAACTGGTTCGAAGCTCTCCATCGGCATCTTCGGCGGCACCGACAAGAGAGGCCCATGGACGTGCGCTCCCACGCACACCACGGTGGCGGCCTTCGGCGGGACTGGCTTGGATTTCCGCGAGGCCATCCTGACCGCGGAAACCACTGTCGTCAACATTGGCTGCGCCTTCGGTGGAGTCGACGTCATTGTCCCCGACCACTACCAAGTTGATGTCGACGTGCTGCCCATCTTCGGCGGCACGGATGTTACTGGAAAGCCGGGACGTCACCTTCCAGCTCCTGGCGCCGGACAGGCTCCGAAGATTATTGTGCGCGGCTTCGTCGCTTTCGGTGGCGTCGAGGTCAAGCGCGTACCGCACTAGAGCACGCTGCAATAGCACGTGGGCAGTAACCGACTGGCGCCTGGCGAGCCACTACTCGCCCACGCCTCACCGGCTACTCGTCCCATACCTCCGGTGGCATTGCTGGGAACGGCGTCGTCGGCGGCAGCGTTGCCACAGCTGAACGTCTGGACAGGCCACACACCTGCAACAGGTCCACCACCAAGGAGCGGGACTGCGCAAACACAACCTGTTCCGACAGCGTTGCGTCCTCGATCACGCGCGGGTGCATTTTCGCCGCTAGACGACGCAAGTACCGAACCACGTCTTCAAGCTTGACCTCTCCGGATCCCTCGGAAAGCTGAGCGATAGCGATGTCGCCGGATTCGAAAGGCAACTCGCCCCACTCTGGGATTCGGCGCACGGCGGCTTCGTCGTCAAGCACATGACTGACCAGGCGCGTACCTTCAGACACGCCGAGAACAAGTGCGCACAGTTCGGACGAGAAGTCGATGTGATCCTCACGTGCGGTGATAGCGCGACGCGCGAGCACACGGATGTTGCGCATGGCGTTGTCGACGGGATGTACCATGCGCGACAGCGAGTGGATTCTATCCCGAGAGCGCCAGAGCAACGGCGAGATACGGACCTGCTCGCCCGCGTCGGCGACAGTGCGGTCCATCAGCGAGACCTGCGCCTGCATGGAGCGCACCACGCTCAGTGCGGTGCGGATGCGATCGGTGTCGCCCTCTTTCATGCCGATGCCGATGTCATAAAGTACGTCTGCACCCATGTCGAGGACCTTGGCCACCTTGCGGCGAGCACCCGCCAGCGGGCTTCGCGGCAATATCATGAGCACAATAATGCCCACCACACCACCGACGAGAGCATCGATCATTCGGTAATAAGAACCGGCGGTGCCCGGCGGAATAATGGTGGCGATGAGCACGGCTGAAGATGCCGCTTGGTTGACCACAAGCGGACCGCGACCGACAAACACGCCAATGACCATGGCGACGAACACACCGACAGTCAGCTGCCAGATACCCGAGCCGAGGATGGAGATAATCACATCACCAATGCCGACTCCCAACGAGGCGCCGAGCACCAACTCCACAGAGTGCTTTAGGCGAGGACCTGCGGTCATCACGTTGAGGCTGATGAAAGCGGCCATCGGCGCGAAGAACGGGTTGGGGTGCCCCAGTACCTCAAGTGCGAACCAGTAGGCCAACCCAGCGGCTAACGTGGCTTGGACAATGAGCATCCAACGGGAGCGCACACGGTCAATCGCATGGAGGAAACGCGTGCGGGGCCTCACTTTCTGACGCAGCTTGTTTGCTGCGCGGGAGGCCGGATGTAGGTACGTATTGCGAAAATCTTGGAAATCCGGGCGCGGATTATCCTCGACGAATTGCGTTTCCTTAGCTTCGACGAGGTCGTCGACATGCGCGGGAGCAAGGTCCTCTAGATTCCTGGCAGCTGCGGCATCCTTATCTTCCCCACCAGCTATGCCAGCCATGCCGAAGTCACCATCCTCATGTAAAAAACTGTGCGCTTTTTATGTACCCGTTGTGCTGTTGTGCACTCTTATGTGCCCGCTGAATCTCTATGCGCGATTAAAGACCCAGTTCTGGCAACGCGGATTCATCACTGTCACGCAGCAACGCCATCATGCGATCGAATTCATCATCCTCGCCGATAGCCTTAGCAGCCTTAGCCAACGCTGCGAAGGCGCGGAGCACACCACGATTCGGCTCGTGCTCCCACGGAATGGCTCCGAACCCCTTCCAGCCGTTTCCACGCAGCAGGTCCAGACCGCGGTGGTAACCAGTGCGAGCGAAGGCATAGGCCTGAATCTCCTGGCCCTCGGACAAGGCGCTTTCAGCCAAATCCGCCCAAGCCTGGGAATCGCGCGGGCATGCGCGAACCACGGCCTCCGGGCTTGCGCCACCGTTGCGGGCAGCAACGGCCTCGTCAAGAACGGGGAGCTTCACGGGAGCAGGAGCCATCATGTCATTGAGTTTCATGCGTCCTATTGTGCCAGGCATCACGTGGCGATGGCAGGGGCTCAGTATGTGACTCTCTGTTGGCAACGGCGGGCACAGCGTGGTGGTACAACGTCGGCAAGCGCCAGATGACGACCAACTAGCGTTCCCCGACTACTCCGGACAGCTCGGCTTCGTCGAATCCAACGACTCACCATTTTCCAGCTTGGTCGCAACAAAATCGGCCACTCGGGCGCACGCTTCCATCAGCATCCAACCCGACAGCTGGACAGAGAGGTCACGCTCCTTAATCGCCGAACCGCGAACCGCGCCACCGACTGATTGCGCAACCGAACCGCCCTGTGGGAACTGAGCATTGTCGTTCCAATCTGCGGGGAAAAGCGGCAGGCCATCAACCTCGAGGCGGTGGTACCAGCACTTCTCCCCCGACGCCAGAACCAGTCGGCGAGCAATGCGGGCCGCCGCGCGATTCATGCGATTGTCTCCAGGCAAACGCACCGCCGCATCGGCGAGGTATCGCACGAGGATGCCGTTGAACAGACCACCATCGCCGCCACCGGCACCGGCGATGACATTGTCGGTGGTCGCCAAATCCTTTGCCACCGCGTGGATGAGGTTTTGCACGCGCGTGAAATACTTCGTCGCCTGTTCACGCTGGCCGTGCGCCCGAAGCGCAAGTCCCACTTCGAGGCAAGCGCCAATCATGACACCCTGGTTGTACGTAAACATGCCCTTCTGTACGACGGCACCTGCCATGGACAAGCGAATGCCGTCGTAGAGCAGCCCTGAGTCCGCCAGGAGGTTGGCGTAAACCCAATCGATAAGTTCCTCTGCCTCCTTGATACGACCAGCCCGGGCCAGAGCGATGGCTGCAGGACCGTTCGAGGGAACGTTGAAGAAGAGGTCCTGCTCACGCCACGGCAGCACACCCGTGGACTCCTGCCGACCATCACCCAAGCATGAAATCAGCCGTGCTGTCGTCTTCTTGGGCACCGATGCGCCGAGGACCGCGTCGGCACGCCCGAGCGCCAACGCCATCCACGCGCGATCGTCGTAGTACTTGTTCTTGGTCAGCAGCGTGAGGTTGCGAATGCGGATACCCCGAGTGGTCTGGCGGATAGCGCGGTACTTCTCCTTAGAAGGCACGCGCTTGGCTGCGTCTACCAGGCAGTCGAGATACTGCGCCTGCCACCAGTAATGCCAGTTGATGAAGACCTTATGTCGCAGCGGCGCGGGCCAGGAAGCCATTGCCAAATTCGTGCCCGGAAGACCCCACAGCTTCGCCGCATGACGGTTGCGAATCGCCTGTTCAGCCACGTCCGCACGATAGGCCCACGTTTCGGCCTCCGGACGCGACATTTTTAGAACCACTGGCTCTCCTTAAAACGGCTGTGAAACAGCTCTAAAACAGCCTTCGAAATAAAACACCTAAGCAGACAATTACCAGGCCGCGGTGATATCTGCATGAGTACGAATCCAAGAGTGCATGGCAATACCCGCCGCTACCCCCGCATTTATCGAACGCGTCGAGCCAAATTGGGCAATCGACACCGTCAAATCCGCCGACTGCTGTGCTTCTTCAGTCACTCCCGGCCCCTCCTGGCCGAAGAGCAAAAGACAACGCTCGGGCAACTCAACGGTTTCGATGGGTACGGAGCCCGGCACATTGTCCACGGCCACGACAGCCAAATCATGCTCGCGCGCCCAGCTAATGACCTCCGACACCGTCTCGTGGTGCAGCAAGTGCTGGTAGCGGTCAGTCACCATCGCGCCGCGACGATTCCAACGCTTGCGCCCCACGATGTGCACGGCCTCCACCAGGAAGGCATTTGCGGTGCGTACCACGGTGCCAATGTTGGAGTCATTCTCAAAATTCTCGATGGCGATGTGCAACGGATGACGACGCTTATCCAGCTCCGCGACGATAGCCTCCATCGTCCAGTAGCGGTAAGCATCGACGACATTACGTCGGTCGCCCTCATCCAGAAGCTGCTCATCGTATTCTGGGCCGGTCGGTCGGGGTTCGTTCGGGTGCTCCTGCTCCCACGGCCCCACCCCGACACGAGCCTCAAACCATTCCGTCGGCCCCTTCCCGGGCTCAGGCGCGGTCAAGAGCCAACAGCCCCTCGACCAGGAACAACTGCGCCACGGTGTAGGTGTCCATCACTGCCGCATTCAGAAGCTTGCCGACGACGCCCTCCTCCGCAAACATCTTTCGAGCCATCAGTAGCGTGTCGGAGACGAGGAACAGGTTGCCACCGTGGCCGAGGCCGTAGGCGGCATCGGCAATCGGCAGGCCGGTCTGCTCATCAGTACCGACAGCACCGGCACCCTCCAGCAGCGCCGGGTCATCGGCCAGTGCGGAGGTCACAGCCAGCAGCGGACCGTAGCCAACAGCAGCGGGCAGCGCCTCGGGCTTTACAGCACCGACCAGCGGTACCGAACCAGCCCACAGTGGGAAGCGAATGGCAGCACGCAGCGCGCTAATCCGAGCTCCGGCACGCCACAGCAGCACGTGGTAGGCAACCTGGTTAACTGCGAACGGCACAGAACCGCGGTTCAGGTTCGGCTTATTCGGCATGAGAATCAAGTCGCCCAGCCAACCGCCGGCGAGGCCGATGAGCAGGGTGGTCGTCGTAAAGCGAGACGTCTCGTGGCGACGGCGCCAAACATTGGCCGCCAACAGTGGCATGAGGACAGTCTTGGAAACTCGACGTGGAGTCTCCCAGCCGAAGGCACTGGAGACAACGTTGACCGCACTGGCGGCGATATAGCCGGCACGTTCTGGGGCACGGCGGGTGTCGGAGCTTGCGCTGGCGATACCGACGAGTGCGCCGAGGCCCTCGCCCGTGCGACGCACAAACATGTCAGCGACGGTTTCCTTGGTGCCGGGAAGTTTGGTCGTGGTGAGCTTGGACAGGAGTCCTGCGCGCTTGGTGGTCATGGGGATGTTCCTCTTTCGTGGGACTGCGTTGGGGCGGTGAGCAGGGTGAGGCTCGGCGAGCAGGGTGAGGCTCGGTGAGCAGGGTGAGGCTCGGCGAGCAGGGTGAGGCTCGGCGATAGCTCTAGCGCTCAGATTCTTAGGCCAGACCCAAGTCATCCAAACCGAGCAGATAACGGTACTCCAGGCCTTCAGCCTTGATGACCTCGCCGGCACCCGTCGCGCGGTCAACCACCGTGGCGACACCGACAACCTCAGCACCGGCCTCACGTAGGGCAGCGACGGCGGTCAGCGGAGAGTTGCCCGTCGTGGTGGTGTCCTCAACAACCAGGACCTTCTTGCCCACAATGTCCGGCCCCTCGATGCGGCGCTGCATGCCGTGCTTCTTGGCTTCCTTACGCACCACAAAGGCATCAATTGGGCGCCCTTCGGCGTGCATGACAGAGGTAGCCACCGGGTCCGCGCCAAGCGTCAGACCACCGACGTGCGCGTAGTCCCAGTCTGCAGTGAGCTCCCGTAGCAGGGAACCAATCAGACGCGAGGCCTCATGATGTAGGGTGGCGCGGCGCAGGTCAACGTAGTAGTCAGCCTCACGTCCAGACGACAGCGTGACCTTGCCATGAACAACCGCCAGCTCCTTGACCAACTCGGCCAAACGCTGCAGCTTCTCCTGATTGACATTGCTCGTGTGGATGCTCATCTGAGGTTGTCTCCTAAATAAACGACTGTGTGCTCAAGGATATGTCTGGTTCTACTCGTCCGCGGAATCAGGGGTTGCGCCCTTGTCCTCGGATACAGATTCGGTGGGGTCGTCGCTGCTGTCGAGGTCTGGGGCGGCGTCGGTAAAAATACTGGCGGGCTTCACATTTGATCGCACCACACGCCCCTGGCTCGAGCGCATCCGGCTATGTTCGGGGTCCTCACCAAGCGCAGGAATCTGCTGGCCAGAATCTCCAATGTCCTCCGACTCGCCAACGTTTGCACCCATCTTTCGTGCCGTCGACCGCGAAGGCAGCGCCGTCGGATCCAGCGGTATATCCCGCGTAGGGCGCCACGACGAACCGTCAATCGCCTGCACCACCGTGGGTTGTGCATTGCTTTGCGACGGCCACTGCGAATCATCCGTGGTTGCATCCGCGGTAGCAGCGGACGAGGACGAAGGAGAATCTGCGTAAACAATTTCCTCAACGTCCAGCGGCTCTTCACCCTTGCTATTCTGCGCGCTGTGACTCTGGGCATGCCCGTTCTGTGAGCTGTGATCCTGCGATTCGTGGTTAGCAGAACCGTTGCGACGCTGATCTGGTACCGCGTGCAAGTGCCCACGCCCGGTTCCATCCGAAATCAAGGAACCAGAGTCAACGGACTGCTCGGTGAGCTGCAAACGAGTGGGATCCCACTGATTAGTGTCCGGAGCGACGGTTTCGCCTTCCGCCGGTGGCAACCTGCGCGCAATGTCGGAGAAGTCCGACAGCGATGCCAGTGCACCGTCCCAGTCCTCTGGCACTGAATTATCAATCAGCTGAGCCAAGGACCAGGAGTTTTCGGACCACATGCGGGTAATGGCCGGGTGTACGTCGGCAAGCATGCGGGTTGCACGGTCGTCGAAGATGCGATGAATGAGCTCTGGGTCGGTAGCTGCGACTACCAGGCCGGCTTCGGTAGCTACGTGAGGCAGCGTCGTGCCGCCGCTGCGGCGCAACTCGAAAACCTCATCGCTGGATACAGAGCGGCGGATGGCGATGGTGGTGATGCCGCCGACATCGGCGAGGTGCATTTCCCGGCCAAAGGCGAAACCGGAGACCACGGCCTTGGCATCGCCGTCCGGCGTACGCTGCCAGTACGACGGCAGCTCATGGTCCACACGGTTATAGACAGAATTACGTTCCTGCGCCCAGGCTTTCCGCAAGTGACGCACACGGCGACCGCTGATACGTCGACGGATAGGGGCCACTGATTGCTGCTGAGCGCGCTGCGGTTGCGCGGGCTGGGTGGGCTCAGTGTGCGGGGTGGCCTGGGTGGCCTGGGTGCGCGCCGCACGATCGGATGATTGCGGCACTTCGTCAGTCTCGGCATTTTCGCCGGCTGCAGCCCGGAATTCTGTACCCCCAACAGTTCCAGTGCGAGCGTCAGCAGCGGTGGTGCTGTCGGCCCCTGTGGCAACGGCATCGCCCACTAAACCTGTCTCGGGCTCATCCGCGGTATCGGTATCTTCAGCAGTCACCGACTCGGCTGGCTCCGCGCCAGGCCCTGCTCCAGATTCTGTGCCAGACTCCGCGCCGCTTCGGAGAGTCACGTCCGTTCCCGCATTCAGATCAGCTGCTGCTTCCGATGTTTCGGCAGCACCCGCGTCTTCTGTTGCTTCGGGCATTTCAGCAGTGGCCGCCGGCTCGATTCCCGAGACAGATTCAGGCTCCGTCGGTGTCTTTTCTACAGCTGAAGTCCCCAGTTCTGTCGTCGAAACCTCAGTTTCAGAGTCAACTTCAGCGGCACCATCAGTCTCAGCGACAACCTCAGAGTCAGAGTCAGCATCAGCTGCGACATTCGGTCTCGCCACAGAAGCTGTCTCGGGGCTGCCTTGCTCTGAAGAATCCGGCAGTTCGGGCACAACATCTTCTGCCGCCACACCGGTTACTTCGCCGGTGAAGTCCGAGGGCTCGTCGTAAAGCGATGGCGATGACGGAGACGCCACAGCAGTCTCACTTATGCTGCGACGGCGGCGGTCGACAACGAACAGCGCGACTGCGGCGATGATGAGAATCGCTGCGAGGGTGAATACTAGGGGAATCATTAATCTCCTAGCTTAAGCCAGAAGCCGTTCTATTTGGTCAGCGACAAGATGCCGTCCCCCGTCTGGCGCAATGCCAATGCCCGAGGAGAGAGCGTACGGGACTCTCTAGGACGGTAAAGGGCGAGGGGCAAAAGCCACATGGACGGCACATCTGGGGCCCTGGGGCGGTCGCCCTGGCCCGGGCCCGCTTAGAAGCGGACGATAGGCAGGCTCGGATTGCCAGCCCACTGGGACCAGCCACCGACATACAGAGAGGCCCCCGTGATGCCCGCTTCTTCCATAGCCTGAATGAACAGCGAGGAATGAAGACCGGAACCGGAGTAGACCGCTACATTGCGACCGTCTTCGATACCGACGGAGGCAAAGCGCTCACGGAGCTGCTCAACAGGCAGGAAGGAGCCGTCGGCATTTTGCAGACTGCGAGCCGCCAGGTTCACAGCACCCGGGATGTGACCTGCCTGCAGATCGACGCGCTCACTACGACCTTCAAAACGGCTGGGCTCACGCGCATCCACCAAAATTCCACGCTCAGACCAGGTGCGTACGTCATCGAGGCTGGCAACAGGCATATTGCCTTCACTCACCGCAATCGTTCCAGGCCGCGGCAGATTTCCGGGCCCGAAGGCAGTCTCGTTTCCATCTGCTTCCCAAGCAGCTAACCCACCGGTGAGGACACGCACATTCTCCAAACCTGCCCAGCGCAGAATCCACCAAGCACGTGACGCGAACAGTCCATCGCCCGCGTCGTAGACGATCACGAGATGCTCCGAGCGGACTCCCCATCGACGGACGGCATCGCGCACACGCTCGATATCCGGCAACGGGTTGCGACCAGCTTCTCGGCTTGGAACACCTGCTAGGTCCAACTCGGGATCACAGAACACGGCCAGTGGGATGTGAGCCGTGGCGTAGGAGTCATATGGTTTTTTAGCACGCGACCAGCGTGCGTCAACGACGACGATACGACCGCCGCCGGCAATCTTGTCACGAAGCTCTTGTACCGAGATGGATGTTGTCATAATTCCGGATTCTAAATCGATTGACTTGGTAGCGCGATATGTACGTTATTAAAACTAGGAGCTTGGGAAGGTGCATGAAGACGCTGCTCACCTGGCCGTTTTCATCTCAGGCACAGGCCATGGAATCGGCTGTGCCACCGCAGAAAAACTGCTGCACTATGCCGCCAGCATCGGCACCCCCCTTTCCTCAACCGCTTTATTAACACAAAGCTGACTACGAAACGGAAGATCAGCCTCTAAGCCAGGCCTCGGTCTCCCAATCCGACTACCCACCGGGATCCGGCCCCATCTCGTCATTGCCATCCACTGTGTCCCCCGCCCGTTTCTCTCGCGCTTTACGACGCAACCAGCGCCCCGGGCTATCGAACGTATCGGGGTCCTCATTGGATTCCGCTTTCCGGTTTCCTTCCTCGTCTTTCGGGGGCACCCAGACCACACGATCAGTAGAGGCCTGCTCACACTCCCCGCTAACCCCGTCCCCTTCGTCAGTTCCTAGAATCTCCGCCACCTCATCCGGCCGGAGCGTCCACCAAGCATTTTCATTACATCGAGCATCGTCGATCTTTCGATGCGTACCCGGATCCACCAACGTGAGATTATCCAGGTCAGTGCCACCACCGGAAGCCCACGACTGCACATGGTGAACATCGCACATAGCTCCCGGAGTGCCCATGCCCGGCGCGGAGGAACCTCCTTCCTCTCCAAGAAGGGCCAGATACTGCGGCAAAGTCCCCAGCCTGCGGGACCGACCAAAATACAAGGTCTGCCCCTCATTCCCCAATACTTGGAGGAACGAATTTCTATCAACCATCTGTTGCACGGCCTGACTAATGGAAATTCGCACTCCCGCGTCTGAGACCGCTTTGCCCGATCCAGGAAGTACAAAATCTTTCCCCTCAGGCAGGGAGACTCCAGCTAACGCTGCCACATCTGCGATATGCGCGACGGTGACCACCGATGTCGTCCCCCGCGCCGGCTGAAGCTCACCGCCTGGTTGAAAGCCCCCGTTCACCGCCGCTTCCACGGCATCATGGAAACGCTGCTCCGGATTCCGCTGGTCATCGGCGCCTTCTTCGAGTAACCCACCAGGCCGCGCATGATCTGCCTGCAGCCTTTTGAGCACCGCCGCAAACGAAGGCGTAACCACACCGCTCAACCGGCTCATGCCGTCCGGCCCCTGAGCACCGATTTTTAGACTTCGTTTCCGAGCGCGGTCCTCATCCGTATACGGGTCATCAACCCCCAACATCGCCCGCAGGCGGTTCGGCAATTTATTGAGATCATCAACACGGATTTTGTCCACTAAATCTGAAATGTGCTTGTCCAGCAGCCTAGACAGCTGTGCATGCTCCGTTGCCGGCAGCTCCCGAACGGCTTTGTCAATCTTCGCAACAGCATCCGCACCGACAACACCTTCCTCAACCTTCTGACGAAGGTTCGGCATTCGCACATCCTCATTCGCCGGAGCAAACGGATCAACATTCCTACTCAGACGTCCGACGACATTGATACGCTGCCTCGCTTCTGCTCGCGAGATTCGCATCTCCTGCGCTAGCCACGCGATCCTTCGGTGCTCCGCGCTGGGCATCCGCCCCTTCATAGTCTCCACATAAGTCGCATCAATTACTGCGAGTCGTTTTCGCGCTTTCTCAATCGACTTATATGCATCGTGCGCATGATCCGGTGCAAGTACTTCGAAGTTCTCCACGATGACTGTCGACAGAGCTTCAAACTGCGCAACCGCATCTAAAACCTGCGATGTCGAAAGCGGTCCACCGCCGTTTGACGCCGATGGTGTAGACATTTCCCCACCCCTTTTAAAACGCTAGCAATCCGAATCCCCAAATGGACTAACTAATTTCCCTCCCCCACATTATCGCACACCCATTCGACACACCACAACCCCCTAAGTCAACTTTTTCGAACCTTTTTCCGAAACGCTGCCTCGCTTCCAGCGCCTAAACACCCCACCATCCGCCCTGAAAACCCCACCAACTCGCGCAGTCCCTCACCACCCGCGCAGCCCCCCAAAAAAACTGCACGCCGAAAGCCTAAAACCGCACCACCATCACATCGTGGTCCGGGAAGCTCGAGCGCCCCACTAGCTCAAACCCCGCCTTCACATAAGCTTTCGCCGCCCGCGGGTTGGCATCATGGACAGCCAGACTAACCCCCGGGTACCCCAGCTCACGCGCATACTCAAGAAGCCCCGCAATCATCGGCTGCGACAGCCTGCGTCCGACTACACCCGGACGCAGCGCAATCGCTACCTCAGGAATCCCATTTTCCACAAAACCGTACCCCGGATCGTCCTTCGTAAACGTACGCAGCCAGGCCGCCCCCACCGGCACTTCATAGCCCTCGCATTCTTCGCTTGACGACGAATCCCCGCGCTCCAACCATTCCGCCTTAATGGCGGCCGCACTGTAAGTAGCCTCGCGAGAAACCCTCGGTTCAAATGGGTCAGTGCGGGTCATGTCGCCACTGAGCGACTCGAGGTCAGCGTCGTCAAGCGAAGTGGCGAAAAGGATAACCCCGCCCTGACTCGCGTCCCACTGGTCGACGTATTGACGCCTCGTCACTACATAGTCTTCCGGCAGTGGCTGACTTTCATCTCCGAACGTTTCCGTTAGTTCGTCCATCCAGGCAATGAAGGGGCGGTCGGAGTCTGTCGCTGGTCGCCACTGAAAGTTAGTCATATTTGCGCACTATACCGGTGCACCCCAGGCCGACCGGAATGCAACAAGCCCACGCGATCGGCCGCAAGGAACATAAGCCCGGACAACAAAAGCACAAAAAAGGGGCAGTTCAGGAGAAAAATCTCCCAAACCGCCCCAACAAACGGACAGCCTGCTGAACAGGTATCGCCCTGAGGATTGGGCGCCCTAGACCCGGGCTACGCCGTCCTCGCCATAGCCGACAACCTTCAGCGACTCGCCATCGTCAGCAACCGTAACCTCTACACGGTCACCATCGCGAACATCGCCCGCGAGCAGTCGACGTGCCAGCTCATCGCCGATTGCCTTCTGCACCAGGCGACGCAGCGGACGGGCACCATAGGCCGGGTCGTAGCCGCGCTCCGACAGCCAATCCAGTGCCCCATCGGAGACATCCAGCACCAGACGACGTGCAGCCAGACGCTCCGCCAGGTTGCGAACCTGAATGTCCACAATGCCGCGCAGCTGCTCGGAGGTCAGCGGATCGAAGATCACTACATCGTCGAGACGATTGATGAACTCCGGCTTGAAGGCCATCTTGACCGCATCCATGATCTGTTCATGCGTACCACCAGCACCGAGGTTGGAGGTGAGAATCAGAATCGTGTTTCGGAAGTCCACGGTTCGCCCCTGACCATCAGTCAGGCGCCCCTCATCGAGCACCTGCAGGAGCACATCGAACACGTCCGGGTGAGCCTTCTCAACCTCGTCGAAAAGCACGACCGTGTACGGACGGCGACGAACAGCCTCGGTGAGCTGACCGCCAGCGTCGTAGCCAACGTATCCGGGAGGGGCACCAATCAGACGAGCGACAGAGTGCTTCTCGCCGTACTCGGACATATCGATGCGAACCATCGCACGCTCATCGTCGAAGAGGAACTCCGCCAGCGCCTTGGCCAGCTCCGTCTTACCAACGCCAGTTGGACCGAGGAACAGGAAGGAACCAGTCGGACGGTTCGGATCGGCAACACCCGCACGCGAACGGCGGACAGCATCGGAGACAGCCTCCACAGCGGCATTCTGACCAACGACGCGACGGCCGAGGTTGAGCTCCATTTCCAGTAGCTTCTCGGTTTCGCCCTGCATCATCTTGCCAGCCGGGATACCCGTCCAGGCGGAGACAACCTCAGCGACTTCCTGAGGCGTGACCTCCTCCTTGAGCATGGAGTTTTCCTCTGCGTCAGCGACCGATTCCTCGGCGGCCTCCAGCTTCTTCTCCAACTCAGGAATGCGCCCGTAACGCAGCTCTGCGACGCGCCCGTAGTCACCTTCGCGCTCAGCCTTTTCGGACTCAGTGCGCAGGGCATCGAGCTCTTCGCGAACGGAGCGAACATCATCAATCGAGGACTTCTCGTTCTGCCAGCGAGTCTTCAGAGCGTTGAGCTTCTCGCGCTCATCTGCAAGTTCCTCACGGAGCTTGTCCAGACGCTCCTTCGACGCGATGTCAGTTTCCTTCTCCAGGGCCATTTCCTCGATTTCGAGGCGGCGCACAATACGTTCCGCGGAGTCGATTTCCTCCGGCGAGGAGTCAATCTCCATACGCAAACGCGATGCGGCCTCATCCACCAGGTCAATGGCCTTATCCGGCAGGAAGCGGGATGTGATGTAGCGATCCGACAGCGTTGCCGCAGCCACTAGCGCGGAGTCCTGAATACGGACACCGTGGTGGACCTCGTAGCGTTCCTTCAGGCCACGCAGAATACCGATGGCGTCCTCAACGCTCGGCTCACCGACAAAGACCTGCTGGAAACGACGCTCCAGCGCAGCATCCTTCTCGATGTACTTGCGGTACTCATCCAAGGTCGTCGCACCGACCAGGCGGAGCTCACCACGAGCCAGCATCGGCTTAATCATGTTGCCCGCATCCATCGAGCCATCACCCGTGGCGCCAGCGCCAACGATGGTGTGAATCTCATCGATGAAGGTAATAATCTGACCGTCGGATTCCTTAATCTCGTCCAGAACCGCCTTCAGGCGCTCCTCGAACTCACCGCGGTACTTCGCACCGGCGACCATAGAGCCCAGATCCAGGCTCATCAGCGTCTTGCCCTTCAGAGATTCCGGCACATCACCTGCAACAATGCGTCGTGCCAGCCCCTCTACAATGGCCGTCTTACCAACGCCCGGCTCACCAATGAGCACCGGATTGTTCTTGGTACGACGACTCAAGACCTGTACCACGCGACGAATCTCCGCATCGCGGCCAATAACTGGGTCAATCTTGCCCTCACGTGCCCGCGCGGTTAAGTCCGTCGCATACTTTTCCAGAGCCTGGTACTGCTCTTCTGGATTCTCCGTTGTTACCTTCCTCGATCCACGCACACTAGTCAGCGCACCCTTTAACGCCTCGGCAGTAGCACCCGCCGACTGCAGCACAGTTGCCGCCTCCGACTGGCCAGTTGCCACACCGATAAGCAGAATTTCCGTGGAAACGTACTCGTCTCCCAGCTCCCCCGCCAGCTCCTCGGCGGCGTTCAGAGCATTAACGGCGTCCCTATTAAACTGTGGGTTCGCCATATTCGCCCCGCTTGCCGACGGGTACCCCGCGACCAACTCCTTAGCGCGGGTCAAAACCCCGGAAGGATTAACGCCCGCTGCTTCAAGCAGTGGAGCCGCAATACCCTCCTTTTGCTCCAGCAGTGCTACCAGAATGTGCCCAGGCCGGATATCCGGGTTACCCGCGCTGGTCGCGGCCTTCATAGCTTCCTGGAGAACTTCTCCAGTCTTAGTTGTTGGTGTAAAACTCATAACTTGCGCCCCTTTGACTCAACTTTGTCATTCACTACCCATAACGCACTCAGCCTTGAGTCTGTTCCACTCAACTTCAAATTTTTCAATTTCCCGACCGTGATTCACACCACACCTATAGCAAAAAGGATTGAGCTCGGCAGCGTCGTTAAGCGTAGTAGCGCGCCGGAAAGCACTAGAAAACGTTGGAAAGCTCCAGAAACCACGTGCGAACACACTCCGACACACCGCCCGACGTCCTCACCAGCACACTCCCGCCGGATTCAACTTCCCCCATGTGAGTGATGGGTGGACAGCGCACTCATACTGTTTTGGTTACCCTGGTAGATGACATTCCTTCATTCTCACGAAAGGACTCGAATGAACATCGAGCAGGCACGTCAGATGACTGAGGGCAAGGGCTTCATCGCCGCTCTCGACCAGTCCGGTGGATCCACCCCGAAGGCTCTGCGCCTGTACGGCATCAACGAGGATCAGTACTCGAACGAAGATGAAATGTTCGACCTGGTTCACGAGATGCGTACCCGCATCATCACTTCCCCGTCCTTCAACTCTGAGCAGATTATTGGCGCGATTCTCTTCGAGCAGACCATGGATCGCGACATTGAGGGAATCCCGACCGCTCAGTACCTGTGGGAAAAGAAGGGCATCGTCCCGTTCCTGAAGACTGACAAGGGTCTCGCCGACAAGGAGAACGGCGTTCAGCTTATGAAGCCGTGCCCGGGTCTGGATGAGCTGCTGGAGCGCGGTGTCGCTAAGGGCATCTTCGGCACCAAGATGCGTTCCTTCATTGCTGAGGCAAACGAAGAGGGCATCAAGGCCAACATTGCTCAGCAGTTCGAGTTCGGCAAGCAGGTTCTGTCCCACGGTCTGGTTCCGATCCTGGAGCCGGAGGTCGACATCAACGCTGCTGACAAGGCAGAGGCTGAGGACATCGTCCTGCGCGAGCTGCTCGCCGGCCTGGATGACCTGGCTGATGACCAGAAGGTTATGATCAAGGTTTCCATCCCGACCAAGGACGACCTGTACAAGCCACTGATTGAGCACCCGAAGGTCATGCGCGTCGTTGCCCTGTCCGGTGGCTACGAGCGCGAGGACGCCAACGAGCGCCTGTCCCGCAACCACGGCATGATTGCTTCCTTCTCCCGTGCACTGTCTGAGGGCCTGTCTGCTCAGCAGTCCGACGAAGAGTTCAACGCAACTATGGCTGAGTCCGTCAAGGGCATCTACGAGGCTTCGATTTCCTAATCGTCCGTGCTGTGCATCTGCGCTTGTGCGCACCTCTAGGTAGTCGCTAGCGCAATTAAAAACTCCCGCACCAGGTTTTCTTGGTGCGGGAGTTTTTCTGTCGGCGCCTCTGCCCTTACGACAGCACCGTCCTACACCGAGCGCTTCGCAACAGCTGCTTTACGACGCGCATTCACACCACCAATGACAACCGGTAGCACGGAAATTGCAATCACCAGTAACATGATCTTGTCGATGGAACTGGTGATTCCCGGAATGTTGCCCAGCAGCACACCAACAGCGACCATACTGGCGACCCAGCCAATCGCACCGGCGACATTCCAGCCGATGAACTTTCCGTAGGGCATATTCGCAGTGCCCGCAGCCAGCGGAACGTAGGTGCGCACAATGGGAACAAATCGCCCCAGCACCAACGACAGAGGTCCGTACTTGGCAAAGAACTTCTCGGCCGCTTCCAGACGATTAGTTCGCAGCACCTTTGCATTGTCGCTGAACAGTTTGCGGCCGAAGGAGTGGCCTAAGAAGTAACCGACTTGATCGCCCAGCACCGCGGCAATAATACCGATAACCAGCACCTGCCAAGTGTGGACATCTAGCTCTGACCTTAAGACGGCAGCAGTGACCAACAGCGAGTCACCGGGCAGAAAAGGAAAGAGCACACCGGACTCAATGAAGATGATGAGTCCAAGCCCCGCAAGCACCCAAGGGCCAAACCCCTGGAGTAGAGCTTCGGGGTCTCCGATACCGGAGAGGAATCCAGAAAAATCCATAACGGCAATCTTTTCAGCAACAACTATCGATTCTGCTGAGCTAATTAGAGTATTTTGCTGAGAGTTTTTCTGGGTACTGTGTTTTAATCGCGCCCCTGATAGTCAAATACCGGCAGCGACCAGCCACGCCAAAGCGCCGCTAGTCGAATGAACAGTGCGGACAGCACCGCACAGATGATGTTGATGTTCTCGTGCAGGCCAACCATGTCGAGCACGTAGTAAAGCGTCGCCGCGACGACTGCGATGGAGGCATAGAGCTCCTTTTGAAACACCAGCGGGACGCGGTCACACATCAGGTCGCGGAGCACACCTCCAAACGCACCGGTAAGAACGGCGCCGACAATAGCGATGATGACGCCGTGCCCCATTTCCATGGCCACGCGGGCACCAATGATGGAAAACGCCGACAAACCGATTGCGTCAGCGACCAAGAACACGACCCGGAAGTGCTTCATCAGGAAGTCGGCCAACAGCACCGTGATCAGTGCTGCACCGACAATAACCAGCAAATATTGTGGGCTTGCAACCCACACCAACGGATAGTGACCGAGAATGACATCGCGCAGGGTACCGCCGCCGATAGCAGTCATGCACGCAATTGTTGAAACTCCAAAGAGATCCATGCGCATTCGACCGGCCGCTAGTGCGCCGGTGACGCCTTCGGCCGTAATTCCGATGACCCAGAGGATGTGGAGCAGCATGATAAGAAATATAAAGGACTTCGCCCGAATCGGTAGAACTATAGGCTAATATCCCGCAATCTTCGCCCCCTCGACTCGGCCCGCTTCATTGCTTCCCGGCTAGCCCTGATCGCGAATTTCCAGCACCGGAATCGAGCGACGAATCCGCTCCACCTCCGCTATATCCACATCGGCCACAAGCAACTGCGGGCCGTAGCCCGCCGAGGCAATAACTCCGCCGTCCGCATTGACCAACATGGAATGCCCCGCGCCGGTCGGCCCCTCATCCTTCCCCGCGGCCTTCGCCCCACCAGGCCGGGCCGCATCGACTGCCGCAATCACACAAGTGCTATCCAGTGCGCGTGCCGACACCAGCGTCTGCCACTGCCTTACCTTGCCCGGGCCATCATTCCACGATGCAGGCAGCGCGATGACCTCTGCGCCCAGGTTGGCCAGTTGAATGAATTGCTCCGGGAACCTGATGTCAAAGCATGTCGCAAGACCGAGGGCGACCGACGATCCGTCGGCAAGCGGGACATCACAGACCACGTGCGCGTTGCCCGGCGCGACAGTATCCGATTCGCGAAACCCAAAAGCGTCGAAGAGGTGGAGTTTGTCGTAGAACTCGACACCGGGGCCGTCCTCATCACGCCAAGCCAGAAGCAGCGAATTGAAGACGCGGTGCATCGTCTTACCGTCGCGCTCCACTTCATCTGCCGGCCGGAACATGCCGACCACCACGCTGATTCCGGCATCGTGAGCGGCCTGCGAGACCTCCGCTACGAACCTATCGCTGCTGGACTCCGCCACGACATCCAGGCGACCGGAATTGAACGCCTTCATCGTGGCTTCGGGGAAAACCACCAAATCGGCGTTGTCCTGTGCTGCCCGCGCGATAGTCACCTTCACCGCGTTCAGATTCTCTTCAACCGACGCTGACAATTCCAACTGAGCCAGTGCAATACGCATGCCTAAATGTTACCGACTACCCCGGATTGACCGCCCTGAAGTTATCCACAGCGCGGCTTCCTGCGTTGCTTCCGCTCAGAGTTATCCACAGTTCGCTGAAGATGGTCTTCCGCTGCCTTACTCCACCCAGCAGAATCAAAAACATGGCCGAACACATCACAGTCAACCCAGCTCAACTATCCGCCTTAAGTCGTTCCTACCAGCAGATTTCCACTCGTATTGATGCTCTTTCCACCATCGTCGCAGCTGCCCCAGGAAGCGCCGGGCTCACCTCTGCCCTGCCCGGTTCACGGATTGTCCCCGCGGTCTCCACTACTTGTGGGAAGTGGTCGGAATCATTGCTTGCCGCGTGCACAAACATCGACGTTATTGCGCAGGCTGCCGATGCCCTCGCTGTCAGCGCTCTCGCGCACGAGCATGACCAGTCCGCCGCCTTGGAAAAGCTGTCATGGTCACGGTAGGCGAAGCGCTGCTGTGGCGTGTGGATTCGCTGGAGACGCTTGCCCGGGCACTGCGTTCCGGGGCGCGCGCCCTCGCCGATTCCGCCGACAGTTCCCAGGCCGCACTCAACGCGCTTTCAGAGGATGACTTCGCCGGCGACAACCGCAGCGCCGCCGAGGTTTCTGTCACCCACAGCTCCACGCGTCTGCGCCGAAGCAGCGTCGCGCTCGAACGTCTCGCCGCCTGCTGCAGCGACACCGCCGCCATGCTTAACGACGTCATCCGCGACCTTACCGCCGCGGTAAACCAGGCAACCAACCTGGGGTTTCAGGTGAACCTGGTTTCTGGTGCGGTGACTCCGCCGGAGGGCATGCTGTCTGCGATTGCGCGCAGCCTCGTTCATCCCAAAATTCCTGCCGGGCCTTTCACCATGGCCGAATGGCGTGCAACCTCGCAGCTTCGGATTCAGTCGGCTTTGGCTGAACTCAACCGACTCGATGAGAAGGCGGCGGGCGCAATCTCAGCTCTTTCACCACTGGTGGCAAGCGAAGTTAGCGGCTCGGGTAGATTGCAGCCATCACAGGCTGGCAGTGGTACTGGCAACCCTGCTGACAGAGGGCTTGACGGTGGTTGGGACTTGGAAGTTGGGAGCGGATTGACTGGGGCGTATTCGAGTAGACCGCTATCGGAGATAGACGCTGCCATGTCCGCTCGCGCCCGGGCTTTGGGGCTGCCTCCTGGACAACTATTGGAGTCCTCGCCTGGACATTCTGCGATTGCGTTCGGTGACGTTGAGCGAGCATCGACTGTGATTACTCTCGTCCCCGGCACCAGCTCTAGCGCGGAGGATGCTAGCAGGCAGTTCGAGCGCGTAGCCGCGACCTTCCACGCCGCCGGTGAAGATCCGGAGGATGTGGCGGTGGTGTTGTTTTCCTATGACGCGCCGCCCGACCTCCGTGAGGCCATACGCACCGAGTATCACAATTTTGCCGCTGAGCGGCTGCAGCATTTGCAAGCTGGTTTGATTGAACGTTCCGGTGGTGTCGATAGTGGTGACACTGCGATTGCCGGTGGCATTACTAGCCACGGCACGTCTTCTACTCAGCGGCACGTTGTTGCCGGCTATAGCTATGGGGCGACGGTGGTCTCGCAGGCTTCCCTTGGTAGTGGCCTCTACGCGGATAGGGTGCTGCTCATAGCTCCGCCAGGTGTTGGCCCCGGACTGGAGCGCGCAAACGACATGAAACTACTCAAGCCGGACGGCACAGTCCGACCCGAAGATGAAAATAGCCACCGTGTGGCAGTGGCGACGTCCCCGATGGACCCCATTCGTATTCCTGCCGAACTGGGGATTCATGGGAAAAACCCAGCGGATAAGGATTTCGGCGCGTACGCACTCAACCTGAGTGAGCGTGGCCTGTCCATGCGAGACTTGGCCGAATTCATGGTCACTCCCGTGCAGGATATTCCTCAAAAGTATCGGCACATCCAGGGCAACCCGCACATCGAACACTACTTTGACGACGAAGTTTTCACCCGCGAGACCAACCGGTGGCTAACTGACAGCTGACCGGCGTCTCAGATCGGCGGTTGCGAATCCACGGCCCAAATTAACAAGCCAAAAGAAAACGGACTAACCAGGCGACGCTGGTTAGTCCGTTCACTCAGCCGTGTGGGATTACCTTTCCCCACCGCGGTTGTCTTTGTGCCGGCGTCGTGTGCGCGGCTCCCACATCACCACTGCCGTAGAGCGTGGGACGTGGACCAGTTCGCCTCGCGAACGACGAGCCTGTGCCTTTGCTTGATAGAGCTGCTCTCGCAGTTCTGCATTTTCCTGCTCAAGCGAATCCACCCGCTCAGTCAGGTCGATGATGGCCTTAATACCGGCCAGGTTGACGCCGTCTTCCTGACTCAGACGCTGAATCTCACGCAGCAGCGCCACATCGCGTTTGGTGTAGCGCCGACCTCCGCCGGAGGTTCGCTGCGGAGTTACCAACCCGAGTCGGTCATAATTACGCAGCGTCTGCGCATGCATGCCCGCGAGATTCGCGGCTACGGATATGACATAGACCTCAGTGTTGTCGGACATTATTTCGCACCTGCCCAACCCTCACGAGGATTGAACCCGCTGGCACGTTCCGCTTCGACGTAGGAGCGCAATGCCGAAGTGGCATTGTCGTCCAAATTGGTCGGCACCTTCACACGCACGGTTACCAGCAGGTCACCCGGAGTGCCATTGCGCTTCGGGATTCCTCGACCGCGCACACGCAGTGTTCGGCCATCGGCTGTGCCAGCCGGGACACGCACGCGAATCTTGTCACCCAACGTCGGCACGGTAATGGTGCCGCCGAGTGCGAGCTCGCCGAAGCTCACGGGCACCGTGACCTCAAGGTCGTTGCCGCTGCGGGTGAAGACTTCATCCGGGCGAACATGAACGGTGACAAAGAGGTCACCGGCCGGACGCCCCCGCAGTCCCGCTTCACCTTGGCCCGCAAGACGGACCTTCTGGCCGTCCACCACACCTGCGGGGACGCGAACGGTGATGGTACGACGGCGGGTGGTCACACCGGTGCCGTTACACTGCGAGCAAGGGTTCTCGATACGAGTGCCCTGGCCACCACAGTCCGCACACGGACTGGAGAAGCCGAAGGCCCCCTTTTGCTCCTTGACATATCCCGAACCATGACAGGTGGTACACGTCACCGGTGAGGTTCCCGGCGCTGCACCCGAACCATTGCAGTTCGTGCATGGCGACGGGTTGGTGAGCTGCAGCGGGATGGTGACACCTTGGGCAGCCTCGCGGAAATCGAGCGTAATCTCTGTCTCCACATCCGCACCACGGCGGGCCTTCTGCCGCCCGGCAGCACCAGCGCCACCATTGCGGTTTACGAAGCCGCCCAGGAAATCACCTAGGCCACCTGCACCACCAGCATTGCCACCGAATCCGGCACCTCCGCCGAAGAGATCCGACACGTCGAAGTCGAATCCACGTGCACCGGCAGCACCGGCTCCGCCGGCACCTGCGGCACCGGGGAATCGGAAACCACCTGCGAGAGCTGCACGCAGCTCATCGTATTCGCGGCGCTTGTCCTCGTCACCGACCACCGAGTATGCCTCGGAGATTCGCTTGAACTTATCTTCAGCGGCCTTGTTACCCGGGTTCTTATCCGGGTGGTTCTCCCGGGCTAACTTGCGGTAGGCCTTTTTAATCTCGTCGAGTGACGCAGACTTAGAGACGCCCAAGTCAGCGTAATAGTCCTTATCTGCCCATTCCCGTTGAGTCATGGTGCATCTCCTCCTTTCAGAAAAACTAATTCAAAGAAATCTGCGTCACTTGTGTCTCCGCTACTGCGGATCGCCGATGATTACCATCGCCGTACGAATGACACGGTCATTAATTCGGTAGCCCTTGCGCAGCACATTGGCTAGAACCTTGTCATCCCCTTCGGAGAGATCCTGGACAGCCTCGTGGATGTCCGGGTTGAACTCCTCTCCTGCGGCACCAAATTCCTCAACACCCTGTGCGGTCAGCACGCCACGGAATTTATCCGCGAAAGCCTTCAGCGGGGTGCCGTCTGCCAAGTCGCCGTGCTCTTCAGCCCGGTCGAGGTCATCAGCCAAAACCAGCAGTTCTCCAGCCAGCTTTGCCTTCGCCTGTACGCGCTCGGCTTCACGGTCTCGGTCAACTCGACGACGGTAGTTTGCGAACTCCGCCGACAGGCGCTGCAGGTCCTCCGTGCGCTCATCCAACTCACGCTGGATGGCTGCAACTGGGTCTGCAGCTTCCTCCGCGGCGGTGTCGCCGGCGGCACCTTCGGTCGCCGGCTCCACGTCGTCGTCAAGCTTGGCCTGCTCGAAGACCTCGTTGACCTGATCGGCCAGGTTGGCCGGCTCCTCCGGGGTGGGCTGGTTTCCCTGATCCTGGTCAGTCATTCTTACTTGTCCTTCTCGTCCTCGTCGACGACCTCGGCGTCAACGACGTTGTCGTCAGCGTCAGCGGCCTCAGCGCCCTCGGCTGCGGTTGCACCCTCAGCTGCCTGAGCCTCGTAGATAGCCTTACCCATCTCCTGGCTCTCGGTGGACAGCTTCTCGACGGCGGACTTGATGGCCTCGATGTCGGAGCCCTTCAGAGCCTCGTCGACTTCCTTGGCAGCCTCTTCAACGCGGTCGCGGATGTCCTGGGAAACCTTGTCCTCGTTCTCCGATGCGAACTTGCGGGTCTGGTAAGCCATGGACTCAGCCGAGTTGCGGACTTCCTGCTCCTCGCGGCGCTTCTTGTCCTCGTCAGCGTGCTTCTCAGCGTCCTTGATCATCTGGTCGATCTCCTCCTTGGAGAGGCCGGAGCCGTCCTGGATGGTGATCGTGTTTTCCTTACCAGTGCCCTTGTCCTTAGCGGTGACGTGGACAATGCCGTTGGCGTCGATGTCGAAGGTGACCTCAATCTGAGGGACACCACGCGGTGCCGGAGCGATTCCGCCCAGCTCGAACGAGCCCAGCAGCTTGTTGGCAGCAGCCATCTCGCGCTCACCCTGGAAGACCTGAATCTGGACGCTCGGCTGGTTGTCTTCAGCAGTGGTGAAGGTCTCCGAACGCTTGGTCGGGATTGTGGTGTTGCGCTCGATCAGCTTGGTCATGACACCGCCCTTGGTCTCAATACCCAGCGACAGCGGGGTGACGTCGAGCAGCAGCACGTCCTTGACCTCACCGCGCAGAACGCCGGCCTGCAGAGCAGCACCAACTGCGACAACCTCGTCCGGGTTAACGCCCTTGTTCGGCTCACGACCACCGGTCAGTTCCTTGACCAGCTCAGAGACTGCCGGCATACGGGTGGAACCACCGACCAGCACGACGTGGTCAATGTCGGAAACCGGAACATCAGCGTCAGCAATGACCTGCTGGAACGGCTTACGAGTGCGGTCAAGCAAATCAGAGGTGATGCGCTGGAACTCAGTACGGGACAGGGTCTCGTCCAGGAACAGCGGGTTCTTGTCAGCATCAACGGTGATGTACGGCAGGTTGATAGATGCCTGCTGCGAGGAGGACAGCTCAATCTTGGCCTTCTCAGCAGCCTCACGCAGACGCTGCAGAGCCATCTTGTCCTTGGTCAGGTCAATGCCGTTGCTGGACTGGAACTTCTCAACCAACCAGTCAACGATGCGCTGATCCCAGTCATCGCCACCGAGCTTGTTGTCACCCGCAGTTGCGCGAACCTCAACAACACCGTCGCCAATCTCCAGCAGGGAGACGTCGAAGGTACCGCCACCGAGGTCGAAGACCAGAATGGTCTGCTCCTTGTCGGACTTCTCCAGACCGTAAGCAAGTGCAGCAGCAGTCGGCTCATTGACAATGCGCAGGACGTTCAGGCCAGCAATCTGACCTGCTTCCTTGGTTGCCTGACGCTCAGCGTCGTTGAAGTAAGCCGGAACGGTAATAACCGCATCAGTGACGTCGTCACCCAGGTAAGACTCAGCGTCGCGCTTCAGCTTCATCAGCGTACGAGCGGAAATCTCCTGCGGAGTGTACTTCTTGTCATCGATCTCGATGCTCCAGTCAGTACCCATGTGGCGCTTGACCGAACGAATAGTGCGATCAACGTTAGTGACAGCCTGGTTCTTAGCGGACTGGCCAACCAGGACCTCACCATTCTTTGCAAATGCAACCACCGACGGAGTGGTGCGCGAACCCTCAGCGTTCGCAATCACCTGAGCCTCGCCGCCCTCGAGGACGGAGACACAGGAGTTCGTCGTACCCAAGTCAATACCAACAGCGCGTCCCATGATGAACACCTTTCTAGAAGAGTAAAAGAATTGCCCTTAAGTCTTACGCGCTCAAGTCTGCATTGCCGTAGAAAATCTGTCAAGCAAACTTGAGTGTGTCCGACTCAATGTTTGTCATGCTGTGCAACGGACTATGGGGCAAAGTTATTCCCACCCAACTCAACTTTTCTAGAAAAACCTCCATCACCCCAGGTCAACTCGATAAAAGATTTTTGTAAAACTATGTTCTAAAGCTACTCGCGGTAGCCGACAGCGCAATTTTCTATACAAAATCCTGTCTTCGGCCTCCAGGGGGAATTTCTTAGCACTAGCCCTGGGAACTTTCCTGCAAAGCGAACCGACTAATCCCCTGACGTGTTTTGCAGCCACCGGCTCATCAACAGGCCATGCCCTTTGTTACCCCCCCATGACCTGCCACCGAATCAGCCCTGGCGGCTCCACTGATACATGTCTAACTTCTCCCCACTTACGGGGCGATTGAGCCAAGAATTCATCCCACTTTTTAGGAGTTTTTCGTGCCTCAGAATGCACAGCGACACCATTTCCCCTTTTTCCGTGGGCTCGCAGTAGCGTCGGCAAGCGCCGCACTAACCCTCGCCTTCCCTGCCATTGCATCCGCACATGTGCATGCAACCCCGTCGTCTGCCCCGATTGGCGGCTACGCAGATCTGGCTTTCGGGGTCGGCCATGGCTGCGACGGTTCGCCGACGACGAAGGTCGAGTTCACCATCCCGGAGGAGTTCGAAAAGGTTACGCCGAACATGAACGCGAACTGGGATGTCACGAAGGAGTCGACCGGCTCTGGCGAGAATGAAAAGGTGCAGAAGGTCATCTACACCGCAAAGACTCCACTGCCGTCGGACCTGAAGGATTCTCTGACGCTCAGCGTGAAGGTGGCTGATAATGCAAAGCCGTCGACGGTTGAGGTGCCGACGCTGCAAACCTGTGAAAAGGGTTCGATGAACTGGGCTGAAAAGGACCACGATAGCGATTACCCGGTTCCAACCGTGGAGCTGATTGAGAAGTCGGCAGACGATGAACATAGCCACGGTCACGACCACAGCCACAGTCATGGCACCGGCGAGACAGAGCACGGCGATAACCACTCGGGCAACGTGGAGCATTCCGCAGCTACTACCAGCGAGGACTCAAGCAGCACGCTTGGTGGCTGGGGCCTGGGACTCGGCCTCGTGGGCGCACTGACCGGTATTGCCGCATTGGTGATTTCACTGCGTAAGCGAGGTTAAATCGCTTTGACATTTCTTGAACAGTTTTCCCGCCTTTACCCGGCACGGACGAACCATTGAGGTTTTGAAACGGTTTTCTAAGCGAATAAGGATTCAAGGGTCTGGTTTCCGATAGCTAATTGGAACCAGACCCTTTCGTCATTCCGCGACCAAACACCCTCCGCTAGAAAGCTGCCGGACCTCCGGTCCAACCCATCAAGAGCAGCTCAACCTAGCGCGCGAGTCACTGGAGAATGGTCAAATTAAACTGCTTAATCAACGGAGATAGAGCTGCAGCACCATTTGAAATTGCGTCATGAGGGAAGCCGTAACTTGTCATCCCCACTGCATAAATCCGGTTTGGGTCTTCTGGATCCACAGCCCAAACTGCCCCGCCAGAATCGCCATGGTCCGAAATATTTCCGAATCCGAACATGTAGCTCCCCACAGTCTCTTTGTAGGGGCCACATGAAAGCCCACTACGGTACCCAAGACGGCAAACGCGAGGTTGTTCTTGCTCGAGCCATTGAGGACTTGCCCAGCCAGCTAACTCCGCCCCCTTAAGCATGGGAGTGCCGTAAACATTCTTAGGGTTAACAGTCAACTCAATCAATGCATGATCTGTCGGGTTGTTCTTAGCCTCCAGGTCAAACGACCTCCAGACAAATTGTCCGACTTTATAGAACTTCCCTTTTTCATCCTCTACGTATACGCTGTCTCCCTTATTCCCGCAGTGCCCAGCACTTGTGATGTAGTGCCGCTGGGGTTCATCCTTGTTGTACACCCACCACGCAAAGGAACAGGATGAAGTCGAATCACCAGCCCCCTTCACAAGAAAACGAGCTCCCGGCGCAATAAGCGCTGAGTTTTCGAGGAACTCCCATCCTTGACTATTGCGGTAGATTTTCTCATTCTCTGGATTACTAGGCTCCAGTTTGGTCGAACCATCACCCATTCCCTCAACATCGGTGCCCGATTCCGCTGAACCGGTGTCCGATTTATCGGAACTATCATCGGGTTTTTCCATCCCCGAACTGGGCGCACTAGTCGAAGATTGGCTGTCATCCCCCTGAGACTGCCCTGCACTTTCTTCCTGCGAAGTTGATGTTGAAGAACTTTCTCCGACCCCCATAGCGTTTTTCAAAGAATCTGCATCGCATGCACTCAACCCCACTGCCAGCAAAGCCGCGATTGTGGAAGCCCAAACTCGTCGCTTGAATGACTTGCCCCTCTTACCGCTTCCCTCGGTAACCAAACCGACACTCGATGATGTAAGCGAGCGTGTCTCCATTTCCGGATTCATATCAATACTCCTGTGACGCTTAAGTCATTTCGATTGATGGACCCACATATGCCCGCGAGTGCAAACTTTTACGTAGGTTTTCGGTCATTTGATGAGCTTTTGTCGCGATTGGACTGCTAGCTTCGTCGTAAGTATAAGAAGAAACCTTCCATTCGGCATCAAAAGGTGAATAAGTTTTCGGCACTTTCTTATAACGTCGTTAGCCCAGCTCCGGCCACAAAACGCCACAAACACAGATTCCCGATCACACTGACCTACCCTGCCGTCGCTTTCCCATCCAGGAAAGCACCGATGTAATCGTCGTAAAGCCCCACCCAAATCCGGCCCCACGGGTAACCTCGCTTACAACCTGATTTCTATTACCGCTTTGGAGACACGAATATGTCCGAGTACACCAACATCCTTACCGAAACCCGAGGTCGCGTCGGCATTATCACCCTGAACCGCCCGAAGGCACTGAACGCCCTGAACCACAAGACCATGGAAGAGATCGGCGCAGCAGCCACCGCTTTCGACAACGACTCGGGAATCGGCGCGATTATCATCACCGGCTCGGAGAAGGCGTTTGCCGCAGGTGCGGACATTAAGGAGATGGCGGACAAGTCCGGCACCGAGATGTATGTCTCTGACTGGTTCGCACGTTGGGATGTTCTGACTTCCGTCCGCACTCCAGTTATCGCCGCCGTCAACGGCTACGCCCTGGGCGGTGGCTGCGAGGTCGCTATGATGGCGGACTTCATCATCGCTGGCGCTAAGGCCAAGTTCGGCCAGCCTGAGGTCAACCTCGGCATCTCTCCGGGCATGGGCGGCTCGCAGCGTCTCACCCGCGCAATCGGCAAGGCTAAGGCAATGGAGATGTGCCTCACCGGCCGCATGATGGGTGCCGAGGAAGCTGAGTGCGCAGGTCTGGTCGCCCGCGTCGTCGAGCCGGAGGCGCTTCTCGACGAGGCCCTGAAGGTCGCCGACACCATTGCGTCGAAGTCACTGGTAGCCACTACTCAGATTAAGGAACAGATCAACCAGGCCTACGAAATGACGCTGTCGCAGGGACTGCTCTTTGAGCGTCGCACCTTCCACTCCCTGTTCTCCTCCAACGACCAGAAGGAAGGCATGGCCGCGTTCTCCGAGAAGCGCAAGGCGAACTTCACTAATTCCTAAGAGTGCGCGGGGGCGCGGGGGCGCAGGCGTGTGCGTGCAGGAAGTGCGGGGTGCGGGACGTGTGCGCGGTAAATGTCGGCGCGAACGCCCACCAGCGCACCACACGCACGTTTTTGCCAGCTTTTTGTAGGAAGTAGCGCCGAATTCGCGGTTACTTCCTACAAAAAGCTGGCAAAAACATTTCAAGGGGGGGGGAGGCAAGGCCGCACCGGGGCCAAGACCGCCCAGGGAGGGGCCGACGCTGACCGCCGACCTCCCGCCTACCGCCCTACCCCTTCAGACCGGGGAAGTCAGTGTCCGCGTACTCGGTCGAGGCCTTGGACTCGCCGCCATCACTGGCGTGGATCTCACCTTCGCGTTTACGCAGGTCAACACGGCGAATTTTGCCGGACACCGTCTTCGGCAGTTCGTAGAACTCAAGGCGGCGAATCCTCTTGTACGGCGCCAGATTGTCGTGGCAGTACTTGAGGATCGACTCCGCCACCTCAGCGGACGGCTCGGCGGACGCCACCAACCCCTGGGAGGCCACCGGAACCAACTCCGCAGAGTCCGTAACAACGGCGGACCTCGCCAAGCGATCCCCAGGGGCCCACATCGCCAAGACGCTAAACCACGTCTCCTATGAAGAACTGATTAGCGACTACCGAACCCCGGAAGAGATCGCCGAGGGCGCACCGCGCCGAGCAATCGCGGTCATGTCGACTGACCCGGCGGCCCTCGAGGCCGCACGAGCAACAGTCGAAGCCTTCGGATTTGAACCCGTGCCCGTTGACGTGAGCGTCGGCAAGCGATTTAGGCCCGACGGCGACCTTTTCGGAGTGTGGCTATCTGCAGATCAGATGAGGCAGGCGGTCGAGGAATAGAAGCGCCAACTAACTCCTGGGGCTAGTAGCGAATGGCCATGCGACCATCGATCTTGCCCTGGCGCATCAGCTCGAAGACGTCATTAATCTCATGCAGCGAGCACTCCTTAACGGTCGGCTTGACCAGCCCGCGGGCGTAGAAGTCGAGAGCCTCGGCCATATCCTGGCGCGTGCCGACAAGTGAACCACGAATAGTGAGATTGCGGAAGACAATGTCGAACACACTCGCCGGGAACTCCCCCGGCGGAAGGCCATTGAAGACAATGGTTCCATCGCGGCGCGCCATACCAAGAGCCTGGCCGAACGCATCCCTATGGACAGCAGTGACCAGAATGCCGTGAGCTCCACCATCGGTATAGGCCTGAACCGCCTGGACCGGATCCTCATCCTTGGCGTTTACCACGAACTCGGCACCCCACTCCTTTGCGTGGTCGAGTTTGTCTTCCGCGATATCCACGGCGATTACACGCATACCCATCGCCTTGGCGTACTGGATCGCCAAATGCCCCAATCCACCGACGCCGGAGACCACCATAAACTGACCCGGCTTCGTTTCGGAAACCTTGAGGCCCTTATATACAGTCACGCCGGCGCAGAGAATCGGCGCAGCCTCCAGGTAGTCCACGCCCTCCGGTATGCGAGCGGCATACCGCGTGTCGACCAGCATGTACTCGCCAAAGGAACCGTCCTGGGTATAGCCGCCATACTCGGCGTCGTTGCACTGAGTCTCACGACCGGTCCGGCAGTACTCACAGTCGCCACACGCGGACCACAGCCATGCATTGCCGACAATGTCACCCACGCTGACCGAATGCTTTCCAGGACCGAGCTCGATCACCTCACCGATTCCCTCATGCCCCGGAATGAAGGGCGGCTCCGGCTTCACCGGCCAGTCCCCCTCTGTCGCATGCAAGTCAGTGTGGCAGACGCCGGAGGCAATCAATTTCACGAGCGCCTGATTCAGCCCCGGCTTTGGCAGATCGACGTCGCGAACATTGAGGTTTGGCCCGAATTCATCAACAACTGCGGCAGTGAACTGGGAGGACTGCCCAGAACGGACACGGTCTGGCTGCACGGAGGTCATAATCAATCAACTCCTTGACTGGTCGGAAAACAACTGACGTGCAACCCCACGCTTTTTAAAAACGGTTTGCATTAGTATATTTCGTTTCGTTTGTAAAACTGTGGGGCGCAAAAGTCAGCATACAGTGACGCACGCCACACTGTAAACCCTTATTTTTCTAATGAAACATATTTAGAGCATGATCAGCGGACGGAATTAAGAAACCCATTCGTTGCGAAAATCGCCGAAAACGCGCAGGTTACACCGCATAGCCATGATTTCAGCACTAATTACGGCGTTAGTTATGTACACGTCCTTGGCTCGTGATACAACTCACAAGAGAACTATTTTCACTCAGCCATCACCCTGGCTGAGCCAGCCTAGAAGGAACATTATGAGCGTGCTCAACCTCGCCGCAGCGACGGCTGACACGGCGATTCCGGAATCTACCGGATTCACCGTCGCAGTCGGCGTTATTGGCGTCCTGTTGTCCCTGCCCTGCTGGTTCATCTTTATCAAGGGATTCACCCATATGGTGAAGACCATCATGGTGGGCCAAAAGACATACGGTCACACCGGTGAATGGGGAACCCGTATTTGGACCATGATCCGAGAGATCGTCGGTCACACCAAGATGGCCAAGAAGCCCGGCGTTGCTGTGGCTCACTGGTTCGTCATGGTGGGCTTCCTCCTCGGCTCCCTGGTGTGGTTCGAGGCTTACATTCAGACCTTTTGGCCAGCCGGTGGTTGGCCAATCCTCAGGAATCTGACAGCCTGGCACTTCATCGACGAACTGCTCGGCCTGGGCACCACCCTGGGTATCCTGGCACTGATTCTCGTCCGCCAGACCAACCTGGGCAAGGAACGCCTGAGCCGCTTCTACGGCTCCAACGCCAAGGCTGCCTACTTCGTTGAGGCTGTCGTCCTCATCGAGGGCCTGGGCATGATGTTCGTCAAGGCCGCCAAGCTGGCTACCTACGGCAACCACGGTCACACTGGCGCCGAGGTCTGGAACTGGGCGAACTTCGTCACCGGCGGTATCGCACAGGTTCTACCGGCCTCCGAAGTCATGGTGTCCATCTTCGCGCTGATTAAGCTGCTGTCCGGTATGGTCTGGCTCTTCGTTGTTGGCCGCAACCTGACTTGGGGTGTCGCATGGCACCGCTTCCTGGCATTCGCCAACATCCTGCTCAAGCGCAACGCTGATGGCTACAACGCCCTCGCTGGTGCTAAGCCGATGACCTCTAACGGCGAGATTTTGAACCTGGAAGAGGCTGACCCAGAAGTTGACTCCATGGGTACCGGTGTGGTCACCGACCACTCCTGGAAGGCTCTGCTGGACTTCACCTCTTGTACTGAGTGTGGTCGCTGCCAGGAGCAGTGCCCGGCATGGAACACTTCCAAGCCACTGTCCCCGAAGCTGCTGGTTAACCAGCTGCGTGACCACGCTTACGCTTCTGCCCCGTACCTGCTGGCTGGCGAGACCATCGAAACCGCTCGCGAGGGCGAAGGCGCTGGCGCAGCACTCCTGACCAAGCCGCTGGTTGGCGACGGCGATGAGGGCATCATCGACCAGGACGTCCTGTGGTCCTGCACCAACTGTGGTGCCTGTGTTGAGCAGTGCCCGGTTGACATTGAGCACATCGACCACATCGTCGATATGCGCCGCTACCAGGTTCTGGTTGAGTCGGACTTCCCGACCGAGCTGGCTGGCCTGTTCAAGAACCTCGAGACCAAGGGCAACCCGTGGGGCCAGAACGCTTCCACTCGTGCCGACTGGATTAACGAGGTCCGCAAGGAAGGCATCGTCGTCCCGATTTGGGGCGAAGATGTCGAGAGCTTCGACGACACCGAGTACCTGTTCTGGGTCGGTTGTGCCGGTGCGTACGACGACAATGCGAAGAAGACCACCAAGGCTGTTGCAGAAATGCTTTACACCGCCGGTGTGAAGTACGCTGTGCTCTCCCAGGCTGAGGGTTGTACTGGCGATTCCGCTCGCCGCGCCGGTAACGAGTTCCTCTTCCAGATGCTGGCTGAGCAGAACATCGAACAGCTCGATGAGGTCTTCGACGGTGTCCCGCCGAAGCAGCGCAAGATTGTCGTCACCTGTGCGCACTGCTTCAACACCTTCAAGAACGAGTACCCAGAGCTGGGCGGACAGTACGAAGTTGTCCACCACACCCAGCTGCTAAATAAGCTGGTTCGCGCTAACCGCCTCCAGCCGGTTGCTTCCGGCCAGGGCCGCCAGGTCACCTACCACGACCCGTGCTTCCTGGGTCGCCACAACAAGGTCTTCGAGGCTCCGCGTGAGCTGATTGGTGCATCCGGCGCTAACCTCGTCGAGATGCCGCGTAACAAGAACACCGGCTTCTGCTGTGGTGCAGGTGGCGCGCGCATGTGGATGGAAGAGACCATCGGCCAGCGCATCAACGTCAACCGCACCGAAGAGGCTGTCGGCACTGGCGCTGAGGCAATTGCCATCGGCTGCCCGTTCTGTAAGACGATGATGAATGACGGTGTCAACAACGTCATCGAGGACGACGAGAAGAAGCCGGAAGTCCTGGACATCGCCCAGATGCTCCGCGACTCTGTGAAGGTCGACGGCGAGCTGCCACAGGCACGTGAGCCGGAGTGGATTGAGCAGCCAGAGCGTGGCTGGGTCGATCCGAAGAAGGCTGAAGAGGAAGAGCGTCAGCGCCTCGAGGAAGAGGAAGCTAAGCGCAAGAAGGCCGAGGCTGCCGAGAAGAAGAAGGCAGAAAAGACTGCCGCTGCCGGCGCTGGTGCCGCAGCTGCTGGTGCTGCTGCAGGCGCTGCTGCCAAGGGTGGCGCTCCGACTCCGGGTGGTGCCAAGAAGGGTGCTCCAGCTCCGGGTGGCGCTCCAAAGCCTGGCGGCGCTAAGGCCGGCGCACCGACCCCGGGTGGCGCCAAGAAGGGCGCTCCAGCCCCAGGTGGCGCTCCAAAGCCTGGCGGCGCTAAGGCCGGCGCACCGACCCCGGGTGGCGCCAAGAAGGGCGCTCCAGCTCCAGGTGGCGCACCGAAGCCAGGCGGAGCAAAGGGCGGCGCCCCGGTTCCAGGTGGCGCCAAGAAGGGCGCTCCAGTTCCTGGTGGCGCCAAGGCTGCTAAGCCGGCCGCGCAGGCAGAGCCAGCAGTTGCGGAAACCGAAGCTCCGGCTGAGGCTCCGAAGGCAACCAAGGGTGCTCCGATTCCGGGTGGCGCGCGCAAGGGCGCTCCGGTTCCAGGTGGTGCTAAGAAGGCAGCTCCGGCCACCAAGCCGAAGGCCGAGGAAGCCGCTCCCGCCGAGGACACCGCTGCTCAGGTAGCGGCCACCAAGTCCGAGCAGCCAGCAGCTGAGCAGCCGAAGACCGCATCCGGTGCTCCGGTTCCGGGTGGCGCACGCAAGGGCGCTCCGATTCCGGGTGGCGCACGCAAGGCCAAGCCAGTCGCTAGCGCCCCTGCCCCGGCAGTCGAGGAAACCGAAGCTCAGGAAGCATCTGCCCAGCCAGAGGCGGAGCAGGCTCCGGAACAGCCAGAGGTTACCGAACAGCAGTCGGCGGAAGGTGCTACTTCCACCGAGCAGGCCGCTGAGGCCCCAGCCGAGGAGACGCAGGCACCGTCGGCAAGCGCTAAGAACCTTCCGCGCAACCAGCACGGAGTTCCGCTGCCAGGATCGGCGCGACGTAAGTAACGCTCGCTAAGTAAGCCAGAATCCGCCCGAGAGGTTATTCTTCCCGGGCGGATTTTTTGTGCTTTACGACGACCCCTGCGCCACGGCATTAATCATGCAAATGGCACTCTCAACCGCACTGACAATATATTGATTACTGCATCCCGTTAGAGATGACCGCGTTGTGGTGTGGAAAGAGGTCTTGGCGTAGTGATTAAGAAATCGCTGTCACAGATAAGAGACTTTCTGAGGACTCCGGGGTCAGTGGAGATGGTCATTGCGCTGATCCTCACTGCTCTCGATGCGCTAATTCTCCGCGAGAGCAACTCTGATCTATTGTTGCCAACCATTATCGGTGGCCTTCAGGTCATTCTTGTTGCAGTGGCGACGTATTTGCCGCTCTTTGCCATGGTGGTTGTCCCAGCGAATTTCTTGGCGTTGACTTTCCTTCCTACAGAGCAGGCTCCAATGCAGATTTTCTGCGCGCTTCTCATCGTGGAAGTGATGCGTGCTAACAACAACAAGATGCCGGCGAGAATCACTGCGTTGCTCTTGTTGGTAATTTCAAACTACGACGTAAACACAAATACGTTCGCGCGCGACCACGTCGCGACCTTTGTGACAACGCTGCTTTTTGTAATTGCCTACGCCATCGGCATGATGCGCAGTCGCTACAAAGAGCAACGCCGGCAGGCAACGATTGAATCTAACCGCGCCCTGGAAGAACAACGCCTTGAGTTGGCGACCGTACTGCATGACTCCACCGCCAAGTCCTTTACTCGCGTAACCATGTTGGCGCAGGCGCTCGCCATCGAGCGAGAAGGGACAGATGAAAAGCTTGAAGAGTCCCTGGAGGACATCGCAGAAACCTCCCGAGAAGGTCTGCTACAGCTTCGCCAGTTGCTTTCACTGCTGAAATCCGCTGACGAAGAAAGCTCTTTGACCTCGGCTATTGGCCAAGATGAGCGAGTTCCTAGCATGAACAGGGTGCTCCAACAGGCCAAGGATGAACTGCAGGAAGCTGGGTTTAACGTTTCACTGGCCACGAGGATTGAAACCGAGCCCTCTTTGACGCAGATTTCAGAAGTTATCTCGCCGGCGCTGTCGGAGTTCTGCACGAATATTCAGAAGTACGGCGAGCCGCAAACGAACGTCCACATTCTGGCGCTGGGCAATGAGGAGGATGGCTTCACGCTCGACATCAGCAATCAGATATCGAAGGTGCTACCGCATTTTCTGCCGCGGGCGATGCTCTCGAGCGGTTTGGGGCTTTCCTCACTGCATCGGCGAGTGCGACCGTGGGACGGTTCCATCACATCAGAACGAGAAGGAAATGTGTGGAATACCAAACTCCACATGCCACCTACCAATCAGTAAGTTACGCTAGCGTAAGATTGGTGTAGTAACCGCCTGTGACGAAGATATCTCTCGAAACGTCCTGGTTAGCGTAGTAATATCGCACAATGACAGATATTGTTCGGTTTTTATAAATTCTATGAAAGGTTCGCGGATGTCTGACATCAAGGTTCTCATTGTCGATGACGACCCACTCGTACTCTCGACGCTGCGAACTTACTTCAAGAAGGCACCGCACATTACCGTGGTCGATGAAGCCAGCGATGGCCACGAGGCCCTCAATATCATTGCCCGCGGTGGCATTGACGTAGTTTTGACCGATATTCATATGCCCAACATGGACGGCGTTGAGCTGCTCGAGCGCATTAAGAAGGTGGAGAATCCACCGAAATTCATCGCTATCACCTCATTCGATACCGATGAAACAATGCTGAAAATCTTGAGCCTCGGCGGAAACGGCTACATTCTCAAAACCGCCCGCCCCGAATCCGTCATTGGCACCGTTGAAGATGTCTTCCAGGGCGGCACCGTCATCTCCCCGATTTCTGCGACTCGGCTGATTAAAACGCTGCCGTCCCGCAACATTTCCTCGTACAAGATCACTCATGCCGAGCGAGAGGTTCTCGGCCTAATCTGTCGCGGTAAGTCGAACCACGACATCGCCAAGGAACTCGGCAAGTCGCCCGGCACCATCAAGAAGCACCTCTCCAGCATGTTCAATAAGTTCGGGGCTACCTCACGCCTGGACTTGGCTCTGAAAGCAATAGACGCAGGCTTCCAGCCTCCGGCATCCGCTGCCGCGCAGTAGCAAAAAGACGGAGTAGCAAAACACCGGAGTAGCAAAAAAGGGGCCTATTCACTTTCGTGAATAGGCCCCTTTTTTACCCGTGCTGAGTGTGGAGAGAGAGAACTGTGTAACTACTGAATGGTCACCTCGACATGTCGCTCACGCGGAGCCACGCCGAAGTAGCTGCGCCCAATGGGCTGCCACGTCTTCGAGTTGGCGTTGCAGCGGACTGTCTGCCCGGCGAACTCGTCAACCAGGAATCCCCAGCTCAGACGACCAGTTTCGCCCTTGCGTACTTCGTATGGTCCGATCTTCTGCCCGAGGCTCCAAACCATCTCTCGGGAGTATTCCCAGGAGTACTTGCGGTTGAGCTCCTTGCTGACCTTCACGCTGACAGAGATATTGGTCCACCACTTCTTGGTCTTGGACTCCTTAATGGTCTGCGTCAGCGGAATCGGCTCATCACCGATGTCATTCTTCGTAGAAACAACGCCCTCAACGTCGTAGCGAGAGCCGGTGATTTCCACAAACTCAGCCACCGAACCCGGAGCTTCACAAGTGGTTCCCGGTGCCGGACCGCGGTCAACTGCCGCTGGCTTGGGCACTGGTACCCACTCCTCCGGCGCGAACGGTTCACCAGCTCCTGGATTCGGGGCGGCCACTGCTGTCGGAACGCCGAGTCCGAGCGCAAAGACCGTCGTCAAGCACATGGCGACAACACGCTTTTTCATAACTGCTCCTAGTCGTTAATCGTGGCGGATGCCGGGCCGCCGTCACCGGAGTTGCCGCTGACAGGCGCCCACTGCTGACGGTGCTCGCCCTCCTTGGTGGTCTTGTGCCAGACCACGAAGCGAGTCGACGGCCCCTTGCCGTTGTACTCACCGAAGTAGGGTTCACCGCGCCACAGGCCGGTCTTCTGATCGCAGGTGCGAACACGGCCAATAAAGGACTTCATGTGCACGCCGTAGTCTGCGCGAACGGTCTCACCAGGGTTGACGGTCACCGGACCCAGCTTGTCACCAACAGACCACTGACTGACCTCGACAATGCCGTACTTGTTCTTCACCCCGTGGAGGAACACGTCCCACATATTTCCGGAGCTCATGGCCTTCACGGACTCGTTGACCCCCTCTGTCACCTCGAGGGTGTACTGAATCGGGCGGTCAGTGCGGTTGGTGAATGAGTTAGTGCCGTTGTAGCGGTCCCATTCGTCGGTAATCCACTGTTCCCAGGGGTGACGCTTGGCATCCTTGACCGGGTCACATTTATCCGTATTGGTGAAACCGGTGTGGTGCTCATCCTGGTCGGGGGTCTGGGTCAGCGGGGTCGCCGCGACCTGTCCGACGATGCCTGGTGCAAGAAGACTTGCACCCATCACCGCGCAGGCCAGGGCCTTCTTTTTCAGGCTCAACATGGAGAAACTTCCTTCTACTTCGAGGTCTTAAAGAGGCTCAGCCCGTCTTAGACGGCGTACTCCTTGACCTGCGGAGCAGCACCGTCCACGGAGCGATCAGCTTCGTTGGCGCGCATGGAAACGCGAATGTGGCGTTCCTTCGGGATGGTGCCCCAGTACGGACGACCTGCGTCAATCCACTTTCCGCCCTTGCAGGTCAGGTGAGTACCTTCGAAGGACTGGTTCAGGAAGCCATACTCCAGCACACCGGTGTAGCCAGGCTTGACCGGGTACGGGCCGAGGGTCTGGCCAACTTCCCAGGTCTGAGTGGACTGGTAGCCGGCGCTGAAGGTGACATGGAAGAGCTTGAGCAGGTCGAAGTCGACCGAACCGCCGACGTTCCAGGACTTGGTCTTGCCTTCCTTGAGGGTCTGGGTCAGCGGCAGGTCGGTATCGCCGTAGTTAGCGACGGTGGCGGTACCTTCGACCTCGAACTTCGAGCCGGTGATCTTCAGAGACTGGCCGGACTGGCCTTCAACGGAGCAAGTGCCACCGACGGTGCCCGGGGTGGGGGCTGGGGCAGCTTCGGCCATCGGGGCGACAGCCAGCGAGGACATGGTAACCAGGGCTGCAATGGAGCCGGAGAGCAGGGTCTTCTTCACGGCGAAATCCTTTCAGGGTGTGACGAGCAACTCGTAAGGAAATACTTGAACTGACACCTGCAAAGGTAAGTCGAAATTCAGCGTTTTGTAATGGAAAATTTTCGACTGGCTTTACGACGGCCGCAGCAATTATCCACATAGTAAAAATGGAATCTCACCGATTTCTACCACGCGAAAATACGACATCTAATTGACCTTGACCAGCGATTATGGGCGCCACAATAAGATTTCGGCGATCAATTCAATCGCATCAGAACTACGCCTTTTGAACCAATTCAAAAATGCCTCGGTCGGCCACTTGGTACTAGACAATCAACATTTCGGCCACTAGCCCACCTACATAAAGACACCAGAGAGTAGCCGAATGGCCACCCCCAGGCGCGGGCAGGTAGAGAGACCTCCACACTTCACACTCTTGATTAAATAGTTATGATTTCTTTATTAATCACTGGCGAAGTCCGGCAGTCCACACAGCCTTGACACTTTGCCGAGGCAGATATCTTTCGGAGTACTACCTAATGTTTCGACGCACTTCTGTTCTTGCTACCACCATTGCATCCGCAGCACTTTCCCTGGGCGCGCTGACCGGCGCCCCGACCGCTACCGCAGCACCGACAGCTACGACCAGCAGCGACGACCTGCAGGTTAAGGAATACGCTCTTTCCGATACCTTCTCTTGCGACTACTACAACCTCCCGTGGTGCCGCTAAAGAGCGCTGACCCCCTACCCCTCCTCTGCCGCCCCTTCACGTGAGCGCGGCTACTTCGCGGTGCCGTCGAGCCCCTCTAGAAGTGTGGCAAAATCCGTGACGTTAGTATCCACCCGCGTGTTTGTACTGCGTCGCCTGTTCGGCGCGCTGGCACCCTGATTCCCCTCGCTGGCCCCGCCCGCTGAATGCGCTGCACCCTTTTCTTCAGCTTCGTTCCCAAAATCTGGACCAAAACCGACTACTGCCGAGCGAACACCGACAAGGTACTCGGCAAGCTCACGAGCTGCACGCACGACGCGATTGTTCATCTCCGCGCCAGATACTCCGCCGGCGCCATTTCCGGCACCATCGCCAGCACCAAAGTCCTCAGTAGCCGCAAATACAGCAGTCGGCATAACCGTGCCGCGCAGGTAGCTAAACAGCGGACGCATCGCATACTCCAGCACCAACGAATGTCGTGCTGTGCCAGCCGTCGCAGCAATAATGACCGGCATAGAAGTCAGCGCATCCTTATCCAAGGCGTCGAAAAACATCTTGAACAACCCCGAGTAGGACGCTGCGAACACCGGGGTCGCGGCAATCAATCCATCAGCACCGCTGACAGTATCGAGGGCGGCGCGCAATTTTTCGTCGTAAAGCCCTGTGGACATCACAGTGCCGAGGCTGACAGCGAGTTCGCGCAGCTCGACGTACTCAACTTGGACCCCCTCGCCACGCTTGGAGACCTGCGCCTCGACGGCCTCCGCGATGCGGTCGGCAAGGATGCGCGTGGTTGATGGATCGGAAACACCGGCACTTACGACGACGAGCTTTTTCACTACTGATTCCTTTCAGCCGGGCGGACGAGAAGGTGCGGGGAATCTGCGCCCTCGGCAACCAGCGAGGCATGCGTCGGCGGGTCGGAAGGCACGTGCGCCGGACGGCGGCGCTCGAACTCTTCACGCAGGACCGGAACGATTTCGGTTCCCAGGATTTCAACCTGCTCCAACGCCATTTCCAGCGGCAGGCCGGCGTGATCGATAAGGAAGAGCTGACGCTGGTAGTCGCCAACGGCGTCTGCATAGCCCAGGTAACGTTCGATGATTTGCTCAGGCGTGCCGACGGTCAGTGGAGTGATGTTCTCGAATTCTTCCAGAGATGGCCCATGTCCATAGACCGGGGCATTGTCGAAGTATGGGCGGAAAATCTCCTTGGCCTTCTTCTCCGTCTCAGCGGCGAAGACCTGACCGCCAAGCCCGACGATTGCCTGATCAGCAGCACCATGACCGTAGTGCTCATAGCGCTGGCGGTAGAGGTTGACCATGGCTGTGGTGTGCTCGATATTCCAGAAAATGTGGTTATGGAAGAAGCCGTCCCCATAGAAGGCGGCCTGCTCAGCAATCTCAGTGGAGCGGATTGAGCCGTGCCACACGAAAGGTGCTACACCGTCGAGCGGGCGCGGTGTGGACGTAAAGGACTGCAGCGGAGTGCGGAATTGACCTTGCCAATCCACATTCTCCTCACGCCAAAGAGTGCGCAGCAGGTGATAGTTCTCGATGGCCAGCGGAATTCCCTTGCGAATATCCTTGCCAAACCACGGATAAACAGGCCCGGTGTTGCCGCGGCCCATCATGAGATCAATGCGACCTTCGGAAAGGTGCTGGAGGTAGGCGTAATCCTCGGCGATGCGCACGGGGTCGGTGGTGGTAATCAGCGTTGTCGAAGTCGACAGAATCAGATTTTCGGTCTGTGCTGCGAGGTTGGCTAATAAAATCGGCGGATTCGCCGGTGCCACAAACGGTGGATTGTGGTGCTGGCCAGTAGCAAATACATCGAGGCCGACCTCTTCGGCCTTCTTCGCTAGGGCGACAGTTGCCTTAACTCGCTCATGTTCAGTAGGGATTTGTCCAGTCGTGGGATCTTTTGTGACGTCGCCAATTGTAAAAATTCCGAATTGCATAATTCTCAATCCTAAATAGCAGTTGTTGACATGTCAACGCCTGTTAGGCTGGGCATAAGCGCTTAAAACGACTCCATATAAACCGCCTCCAACCAAAGGAGCCTCGCCCAGCCATGACAAAACCCCGAGCCAATCGCCCGACCGGATGTGCGCTTCTAAAAAATATTCGGCATTTTCTTTGAACTTTGTTGACACATCACCACATCTAGAGTTATCGTTGACACGTCAACACCGGAAGTTGGTTCCGGCGGACAAAAATACTTCGAAACATTCGAGATACTTTTAACTTTTAGGAGATTCACTATGGCTCTTCAGTCTGGCAACTACGTTCTTGATGCACAGCACTCCACCGTTGGATTCACCGTTCGTCACGCAATGATCACTAAGGTCCACGGTCAGTTCACTCAGTTTGAGTCCGTTATTAATTTTGATGCCGACAAGCCGGAGAATTCCACGGCAAAGGCGACCATTCAGGCGAACTCCATCAACACCAACAATGAAGAGCGCGACAACCACCTGCGCTCGAAGGACTTCTTCGGCACCGACGAAAACCCAACCTTCGAATTCGTTTCCACCGCTATCGAGCTCCAGAGCGAAGAAAAGGCCACCGTTACCGGCGACCTAACCATCAACGGCATCACCAAGCCGGTCACCCTGGATGTCGACATTTTCGGCTCCGCTGAAGACCCATGGGGTCAGACTCGCGTTGGCTTCGAGGCAGCCACCAAGATTGACCGCACCGATTTCGGCATCGATTACAACGCTCCTATTAAGACTGGCGGCCTGCTCCTTGGCAACGAGATTTCCCTGCAGATCGACGGCTCCGCAGTTAAGCAGTAACTAGCAGCCAGAACCCCAGCTGCCCGCACCCCAGTAAAGCGTCCTGCATCCTCATGCAGGGCGCTTTTGCGCAATCAATGTGCAATTAATCTGCCCCCGCTGTGAGAAAAGCATGGTGCGGGAGCAAAAAAGTGGCATGCTTAGACAGGTGAGTTCCAGTAAAGACACTTCCCAGGGCACCGAAACCACCAACGAGACAACGCAGGACGCTCAGGCTGCGCAGGCCGCTCAGGCCGAGCAGTCCCGTGCTGCCCGTGTTGCCGCCCGTCGTGGAAACATCAGGGCACCTCGCCGCACTCCACTGAAGACACTGGACCAATCCTCCAAGCTGCAGAACGTCCTCTACGACATTCGCGGTCCGGTGACTACTCTCGCCGAACAGATGGAGGCCGACGGCCACCGCATCATGATGCTCAACACCGGCAATCCGGCAAAGTTCGGCTTTGATGCACCTGACACCATCGTGCAGGACATGGTCCGCGCCCTCCCCCACGCACAGGGCTACTCCGAGTCCAAGGGTATTTACTCCGCACGCCGTGCCGTCGTCACGCGCTATGAGATGGACCCGGACTTCCCCCGTTTCGACGTCAACGACGTCTGGCTGGGCAACGGCGTCTCCGAGCTGATTTCCATCACCACGCAGGCGCTGCTCAACGAGGGCGATGAGGTCCTCATTCCAGCTCCGGATTACCCGCTCTGGACTGCAGCAACCACCCTCGCCGGCGGCAAGGCCGTCCACTACACGTGCGATGAGGAGAATAACTGGGCCCCGGATGTCGAAGACATTCGCTCGAAGGTGACGGATCGCACGAAGGCGATTGTCATCATCAACCCGAACAATCCGACCGGCGCGGTCTACACACGCCAGACACTCGAAGCCATCGTCGATATCGCTCGTGAGCACTCACTCCTGCTGCTTTCCGACGAAATCTACGACCGCATCCTCTACGACGATGCAGAGCACATTTCCACTGCCTCCTTGGCCCCGGATTTGCTCTGTATCACCTTCAACGGCCTGTCCAAGACCTACCGTGTGGCCGGCTACCGCGCTGGCTGGATGGTGCTGACTGGCCCGAAGCGCCACGCAGAGGGCTTTATCGAGGGCATCAACTTGCTGGCCAGCACCCGTCTATGCCCGAATGTCCCTGCTCAACACGGCATTCAGGTGGCACTTGGCGGTTACCAGTCCATCGAGGACTTGATCCTGCCAGGGGGTCGCCTTCTGGAGCAGCGCAATGTCGCCTACGAGGGACTGACCTCAATTCCGGGCGTGAGCTGCGTGAAGCCGATGGGCGCCATGTACGCATTCCCGAAGCTGGATCCGAACGTCTACGAAATTCACGATGACGAAAAGCTGATGCTCGACATCCTGCGTGAAGAGAAGATCCTGATGGTCGGCGGCTCTGGCTTCAACTACCCGACGCCGGATCACTTCCGAATTGTCACCCTGCCGTGGGCACGCGACCTGAAGGAAGCCATCGAGCGCCTGGGCAACTTCCTGGTCAGCTACAAGCAATAGCAGTACTTAAGGTTGCGCACGCTACTGGTTCTGCCCTTCTCACATATCGATGCGCTATTCACTTATGGACACACTGGAGCGCATCGATGAGTGAGTATTGCATCGATAGGTGGGCCATAGCGCTGATGACCACGGCCCGGCGCGCCGGAATGGCGGTACGCCTTCCGGTGCTGGTGCAGCGATTAGGTTATTAAGGGTGGGCAGGCATTCAAAAGATTCAATGAACTCTGACAACCAGCAACCTTTTCGCGTTGCTCCGGGTTCCGACATAGGTGCGCATCTCGACGTACTGAAGAACTCGAACAGCGGCTCCCCTACCGGCCGGTTCCGGGCTGTCAATACCGCGAATCAACCCAACTCTGCAACCTCGGCTGCCCCAGCACGACATGCAGAACCAGCCGCACATTCAAAACCAGCACCGGTACGGCAAAACGAACCTGCACAAGCCAAACCAAAACCAACGAAACCGCGGCACAACCCCACAAGAGCACGTCGCTTACTGGCCACAGTTCTCACAGTTGCTGGTATTGCCACTTTCCTCGCAGTGATTGGGCTCTGGCCATCGGGTGAAGCTCCGAGCCCAGGGCCGGGATTCCTGCAGTCACAGACGTCAGCTGCAGAGACGGTTAAGGGAACCGTCGTAAAGCACAGCGTCGGCGCGTGCAATTCGCCTGACAACGGACGTGTCTTCGACGACCAGCCGCGGCCAGGGCTGACGGCTTCGCTCAACGACCCCGCGGTGCCGAAGTGCCAGCTCTCGGTCATTGAACTGACCTCGGGCCCAGACGAGGGCAAGAAGACTCTTCTGGAGGCATCCGGCCTGCCCGGCGAGATTGAGCTGGCGGAGGGCGACAAGGTCGTCCTGGCAATTCACCGTCCAAACGCTGCCGGTACCGGAGCTGTCGACAATGGTGCCGTGCCGGATCCGGGGTTGATGACACCAGCTCCTGGCGTTGTTCCCGCGCCTGCCCCTGAGGGAGCAGAGGGGGAGCCTGCTCCTGATGCTGAGGCTCCGGCACCGACTCCGGCACCAGCTCCGGCCCCGGAGCAGGAACCAGCACCTGAATCCGACGCAGAAGCCCCCGCTGCCCCCGCTGCCCCCGAAGCTCCTGCTCCTGCCACCGACACTAATGTCGTCGACCTCGCACCTCATCAGGTTGTCGACACCGCTAGCATCGGCAACACCTACACCTTCCTGGACATGGATCGCACCACGACCATCTGGATGTGGCTCGGCGCAGCGGTGCTGCTCATCATCCTCGTCGGCATGACTCGCGGAGTCTTGAGCCTCATTGGTCTTGGCATCACGCTGGCCGCAGTGATGGGATTCCTGGTTCCGGCACTGCTACGCGGTGGCGATCCTGTGGCCTTAGCCATCACGGCGGGCGCGGCGATCCTCTTCCCGGTGCTCTTCCTCGTACATGGCATCAATTGGAAGTCAGCTTCCGCACTGGCGGGAACACTCACCACGATGGTGTTGGCGGCGGGCCTGGCCAACCTCGCAATCTCCACGTCGCAGCTACGTGGTCTCGGCAACGAGGACAACCTGCTCATTCAGCTTTACCTGCCTGACGTCTCCGTCACAGGTCTGCTTCTGGCGGGATTCATCATCGGCGCGTTGGGCGTGCTTAACGACGTCACCATCGCCCAGGCATCGACCGTCCAGGAGCTTTACGAAGCAGCTCCGCGGTCGCGGCCTATGGAGGTCTTCCGCTCGGCAATGCGCGTCGGTCGCGACCATATCGCGTCGATGGTCTACACACTGGTACTGGCGTACCTCGGCACCGCACTGCCGCTATCGATTTTGTTAAGCGTCTCCGACCGGCCGCTGATGCAGTCGTTGACCTCCGATGTAGTGGCCACAGAACTACTGCGTTCCACCATCGGTGCGGTCGCTTTGGTACTCGCGGTGCCGATTACCACCCTCATCGCCGCCTATACCGTGGCTCCGGAGGGTATGAAGTTCCCGAAGCGCTCGAGAGCGGCCAGTATTTAGCCGCGGCCGAGGCAGGTGACGTCCCAGCCTGCGGCACGCCACTGATCGGTTGGCAGGCAGTTGCGGCCGTCAAGGACCGCTGCACGCTTGACCAGTTTCTTCGCAGCCACCGGGTCGATGTCGCGGAACTGCTGCCACTCAGTGGCGACGACAACCATCTCCGAGCCTTCCAGAGCTGCTTCGATGCTCGGTGCGTACTCCAAGGTCGGGAAATTCTTCTTGGCGTTCTCCATGGCCTGTGGGTCGTAAACGCTCACCGACGCGCCTGCCAACGACAGCGAACCGGCAATCGACAGCGCCGGGGAGTCACGCACATCGTCAGAGTTCGGCTTGAAAGCCGCACCCAGCACAGTCACGGTGTGACCGAGCAACGAGCCACCGAAGCTGCCGCGTACCAGGTCAACGGTCTTTTCACGGCGACGCATGTTGATTGCATCGACCTCGCGCAGGAAAGTCAGCGCCTGGTCAACGCCCAGCTCACCAGCGCGGGCCATGAATGCGCGGATATCCTTCGGCAGGCAACCGCCGCCGAAGCCCAGCCCCGCATTGAGGAAGCGGCGGCCAATTCGAGCGTCCATACCGATGGCGTCGGCAAGCGTGGTGATATCCGCACCTGTGACCTCACAGATTTCAGAGACCGCGTTGATGAAGGAAATCTTGGTGGCGAGGAATGCGTTCGCCGACACCTTCACCAGCTCTGCGGTGGCGGTGTCCGCGACGATAAACGGCGTCTCACGCTCAAAGATAGGGCCGAAGCACTCGCGCAGACTTTCCTCAGCGATCGATTCGACTTCCTGACCTGCACCATTGAGGATCATGCCCGGCTTCTGGGTGCCCAGCACCACACGGTCCGGCTCGAGAGTGTCCTTTACCGCGAAGCCCTCGCGCAGGAACTCCGGGTTCCAGGCAATCTCGAGACTGGTGTTCTTCAACTCATCGTCGCCGGATGCGGCGCGCTCACTGATCATCTCCGCAGCCAGCTCCTGCAAGCGCGGTGCGGTACCGACGGGCACAGTGGACTTACCAAACACTAAATGCTTGCCGACGACGCGCTTGGCCAATTCGGTAATAGCTGCGTCCACATAGCGAACATCGGCTGCGTACGAGCCCTTGACCTGCGGAGTTCCGACACCTACGAAGTGGACGTTCGCAAATTCAACAGCCTCGTCGTAGTTAGTGGTGAAACGTAGTCGCCCCGACTCAACGTGCTTCTTTAGCAGTTCGGGCAAGCCGGGTTCAAAGAAAGGAACTTGGCCTGCGGACAATGCCTCAATCTTGGCGGGATCAACATCTACGCCGAGAACCTCGTGGCCTAACTCCGCCATCGCCGCGGCATGAGTGGCGCCAAGGTAACCCGTACCAATAACCGTAATACGCATAAGGGCTATTATTTATCGAAAGATAAAAGGCCCTCAAGCCGATTTAACCCTTAAATGGTGTGAACTAAAGGCCCATATTTAGGCTTTTCACCTGCGGAAACTCTTTATTGAACAATTGTTTCCATTTCTTCACCGAGAATTCACTCGGGGCTATTCACAATTCATTTATATTCCGAGTTCATATCCCGAGTTTCAGGTGCCTTATTCCTCATCACGGAAGTTCAGGTACGCACGCGACGGCGTCGGGCCGCGCTGCCCCTGATACTTCGAACCGAGCTTGCCGGAACCGTAAGGCACCTCTGCCGGCGAGGACATCTTGAACAGTGCCAGCTGGCCGACCTTCATGTTCGGCCACAGTGCGATAGGCAAGTTCGCCACATTGGATAGCTCCAGCGTGATGTGGCCTGAAAACCCTGGGTCAATAAAGCCGGCGGTCGAGTGCGTTGCCAGGCCCAGACGCCCCAGCGAAGACTTACCTTCCAGGCGGCCTGCCAAGTTCGGAGGAATAGTGAAGTACTCCAGGGTCGATGCCAGGACGAACTCGCCCGGGTGAAGAATGAAGGGCTGCCCTTCTGGAACCTCGTGCGGGGACGTCAGTTCTTCCTGCGGCAACTTCGGATCGATGTGCGTGTACTGCGAGTTGTTAAAAACTCGGAAGAACTTGTCCAGACGCACGTCGATGGACGAAGGCTGAATCATCTTCGGGTCAAAAGGATCAATGCCGAGATGGCCGGAGCCTTCGGCATCGATAGCGGCACGAATATCACGATCTGAGAGCAACACATAGACCAGCTTAACCGCTCTGTAATGCACAGCGTGCGCGGGTTGCAGGATATGCCCGCGATAAATTCAGCGGAGCTGCTGCCAACCAATTTTTTCGACGCGAATCGAGAGTGCTACATTGAAGTTACAGAGGGCGACTGATTTCCTGCATGCCACACCTACTGTGCCAATCCCGTGGCGTGCTTTTAATCATTCCGCCTACTGTGTGCCGATGTAGTTCAATGGTAGAACTCCTGCTTCCCAAGCAGGCGGCGCGGGTTCGATTCCCGTCATCGGCTCCACTATGACGTCGAAAATGATAAGTAGGCGTTTGCGTTAGCAGGCGTTGATTTGGTCGAGGCGGACGCTATGGTCGGCGACCTCGGTAACGAGTTCAGCGTCGTGGGTGATGACAATGACGACGGCACCAGTGTCAGCGAGTTTACGCATTACCCGGGAAATCGCGACAAGGTGCTTGTAGCCAACACCGGACGTGGGCTCGTCGAAGATGTAAACTTTCTTGTTCGCAGCAAGCGCTGTAGCAATAACCAGGCGTTGGCGTTGCCCGCCAGAGAGTGCTTGGGGATGATCAGCCTCGTGGTCGGCAAGGTCGAGTTCTTCAAGGATCGCGTGGGCATCGATGCGTTGCTTTTCGGCTTTGGTCGTGCCGAGCGTGACTTCGTCAATGACTGTGTCCGAGAACAACTGTCGGGTAGGGTCTTGCATCACAAGGTAGGAGTCACGGCTGGTGAATTTCTGTCCATTGAGTGTGATGGATGTATGCTTGGCCTTTTCAAGTCCGCAGACGATCCGTGCCAGTGTTGATTTGCCCGACCCGCACGGGCCCAACAGTGCAGTGATTTTCCCTTCCGGGAAGAGCACATGGTCGATGTTGAGGACTGTGTTTCCGTGGCGGTAGGCGAAGGTGAGGTTGTCGATCGTGAGCCCATCTCCTGCCGGTTGCGGTAGCTGCGGCATGGGCACGGGCACAAGGGATCGCAGTCCAAGCTGTTTGCGCTCCTCATCCGAGGTAGCGTAGAACTCTTCGCCGGTTGCGGTGAGGGCGATATTGCCTTTGTCGAAGCAGTAGACGCGGTCGACAATCCCGGCGAGGAAACTCAGCCGGTGTTCAGCGATGATGATGGTGTGCCCGTCTTTTTTGAGCCGGGCGATGAGCGTGGCGAGTTGGTCGATAACGTCAGCGGACAAGTTCGCGGTCGGCTCGTCAAAGACGATCAGCGACGTGTTGTTGCACATGGCGACGGCGCAGGCCACGCGTTGCATCTGCCCACCCGACAGTTGTGTGACGCGGGATTCCAACTGGTCGGCGATACCTAACTCGGCGGCAACCTCGTCAATGCGGGCACTAATCTCCTGCGGGTCGCGGCCGAGATTTTCTGGGCCGAAGGCGAGTTCTTGGCGCACGTGAGTGGTGTAGAACTGGGTGCGCGGGTTTTGAAACACTGTCGAACAGTGGTGGGCAAGCTCTGATAGATCTACTCGTGCCACGTCAATGTCGTCGACTGTGACGCTTCCGGTAAGGTCGCCGTCGTGGAAGTGCGGGATCAGCCCGTTAAACAGCCGTAGCGCGGTAGTTTTCCCTGACCCAGACGCGCCGCACAGCAAGGTGACGGTTCCAGGTGTGATGGTGATGGTTGCGTCTGTGATTGAGGGGTGGTCTGCTCCCCGATAGGTGAAGGTGACGCCGGTGGCTTGGGCTGTTGTCATAGGGTGATTCTCCATATCGCGAAGCCGATAACGATGAGCAGAATGACCGCGTCGACCACCCGGAATTTCACGACCGTGACTGAGGTAGGCTTTGCGGTTCCGCCCAGTCCGCGTACAAGGGCAGCAGATGCCAGTTCGTCCCCGCTTCGCACCACGGTCGATAGCAGCGGGATCGTGAAGTACTGGGCCGCGCGCAGGGAAAGCGCGGACATCCCGCGAAGCTTCATCGCATCTGAGATCGCTTTAACCTCGTGGCCGATCACGGGCAGCACCCGTAACGCGACTGAGATAGGGATCGTCAAACAAGTCGGGATTCGTGAGCTGGCTAGTGCTTTTTGCAAGGTGGCAGGTCGGATTACACCGATCGCGTATGCGCCCATGCCTGCGCTGACGCTGAATCGCCACATCCACTGCAGAAACAGCACGAGGAATGCGCTGGCTGTTGATTTCCAGACCAGGGGTATCACATAAACGAGCCCACCGAGGACCGCAAACGTGGCCAGGTAGACGGCCACCCAGCTCGGGCGCACGAGCGTGTTGGGGTTGATCGAGGCGCTCGCCAGCATCACGGCAGCGAATCCGCCCAGAGCACACACGAACCACGGCGAGTAGGAACTGTAGATCGTGGTGGAGACGATGACGAGCGCTACGATAATCGTGCGCGGGTCGGGAAGTTTAGACAAGACCGGCCCGTTCAAAGTGTTTGCGCGCGACCCTGGTTCCCAACAGACCAGCAAGCCAGCCAACGATGAGCATCACGACGAAGAAGCCCAACAGAATCGGGATAGTGACAACCTGGGCCATCTTCGCGGCATACTCGGCGCCCATTTGTTCGGCGATCTGCGACATATATGCCTCTTGGTTCATAAATAGCGGCATCCACGGTGACACGTAGATCGGCAGAATAAACAGTGCGTATGCCAGCGGAACGCGAACCTTCACGCTCTTCGGCCCCTTGGTGATGACTAGGTCGGCGAGCAGGCCGAATACAGCGGCGATCGCGATGCCGCCCACCCAGTGGCCGGTCACGAAGAAGAGGATTTCGATGAGGATCAGCATGATGGTCAATGCCCCCATCTTCGGAGTGCGTGCTGTGAACAGCGCAAAGACGATGCCGTTAACGAGGATAGAAAGCAAGAAGCCGGCATACATGGCGACGGGGATGAACCCGAGCATTCCGAATGCAAACACGATGACGAACATCAAGGCAGTGAAGACGCCGATGTTGATGAAGTCGCGCGTGTTGAGGCGCGAGGATGTGCGTGTGGACATAGTTTTTCCTTTTATGTGCTGATATGCGCTGTGTTTAGACGAGTTGCCATCCGCCTGCGTTGATGCGCTCTTGCCAGAAATCGCGGTATTGACCCGGCTGGTTGACCAGCTCGTCGTGAGGCCCGCGCTGGGCGATACGCCCACCGTGGGAGAGCACAATAATTTGGTCAGCTTGGCGAATGGTTTCCAGTTTGTGGGCGATCACGATCAGCGTGGAGTGCTTGCGTAGCTCGTTCATCGCCGCAACAATGTTGGCTTCATTTTCCGCGTCCAATGCGCTGGTGGCCTCATCGAACAGCACGATCGGGGCCTTCTTCACCAAGGCGCGAGCGATGGACACTCGTTGGCGTTCCCCACCTGACAGTGCACGCCCGCCAGCGCCCGCCAATGAATTCCAGCCATCTGGGAGGCGGTTGACGATTTCCGTCACGCCCGACAGGTCAGCGGCCCACCTGATTTCTTCATCGGTAGCTTCTGGGTTGCCAAGGCGAATGTTGGCCTCAAGCGTGTCATTGAATAAGTAGACGTCTTGGAAGACCAGGGATATCTGGCGCATCAAATCTTCGGTGGTCTGCTCACGCACATCAACCCCGCCAACGCGCACGCTGCCGGACTGCACATCCCAGAAACGTGCAACCAACCGGGCGATCGTCGTCTTCCCGCACCCAGATGGACCAACCAGGGCACACATGCCGCCTTGCGGGACATGGAAGGAAAAATCACGGAGAACCGGGGTGTCCGGATCGTAGCCGAAGGTCACATCATCGAAGCGAACATCACCAGGAGCGCTCACCGGTGTGGAGGTGACAGGTTCGGACAGTTCGGGAGCGTCCATGACCTTGTCGACGTGGTTCATCTGCTGGCGGCGTTCTTCCAGCCCAGATATATTTCCGCCAATGTCTTGGAGCATGGTGGTGAACCGCAGGCACATGCCGATTGTCACCAAGGCGTTCAGCGCATTCATCTGCCCGCCGAGGGTGAGTTGGGCGGTGAGCCAGATCATCACCACAATGAGCGCTTGGACGAACATCCCATTAATCAGGTTCGCTAGTGTTTCGAACCACAATGCTTTGCGGCCCTTGCGGTCAGCCTGGTCGAAAGCCTGATCAAGGGCCGGGTAGTCGTCGGCGACGTGACAGGAACGCAATGCACCTTGGCAGGTGGCGAATTCGACCATGCGAGCCGCCAACTCTGACTCGGCTGGTTCGGAAACCTTCTTGCCCTTATCGAGAAGCACACGGGAGATATGGAGGAAGGCAAGCATGATCGGGAACGCGATCGTCAAGGTCAGTCCCAGCCGCCAATCCCAGAACCAGGTTCCCACAGTGACTACGAGCACGGCTGAGAGTTTTTGGACGAGGGAGAAAAGGAAATGTGCCGCCGACTCGCCCAAGTCCATCATTTCCTTGGTGACCATGCGCGACAGTCGGCCAGAGCTACCCGAATCGAACACTCCCAGTGGTAGGCGGGCTACTTTGTTACCTACTGCCTGGTGGACGTCGTGAATGAATCCAAGCGCGCCGATATAGCCGGTGCGCATGCCATAAAACTCCGTGCCCACGCCCAGCACCGCGAACACCGCCAAGGCGATGAGCCAGCCCCAAAACGACAGCCCCCACACCGGCATTCCGGTCGCCAAGGCGCTTGCTGCAGGGAGTAGCGCGAGCAGGGCAAAGCCGTGACACAGTCCTGAGACCGCACCCCACGCTTGACCGACCGAGAGGTCTCGCCACGAGGTGGGTTCCATCAAACGCTTAAAGCGTGGCAGCAATAGTTGATTCATCGTTTCATCTCCTCGCATGCACCTTGGGCAAGAAGTGCCTGATAGTGCGCATTACCCAACAGCTCGTCGTGTTTACCGACCACAGCAATGCCCCCGCGTTCCATGACGACAATTTGGTCTGCCCCTCTGATCGAGGCCAGTCGGTGGGCGATCACAATCACGGTTCTGCCTTTGGCAAGAGTCGAGAGAGCTTGTTGGATTTTCGATTCCGATTCCGGGTCCGCCATCGCCGTCGCCTCGTCCAGCACCAACACTGGGGCATCAACCATGAGCGCCCGGGCGATCGCGATACGGGCTGCCTGCCCGCCCGAAACGTGGGTGTCCTCCCCCAACACAGTGTCGTAACCATCGGGCAGGCTCATGATGAACTCGTCGATCTGCGCTGCTCTCGCTGCCTGCCGCACCTGCTCCAAGGTTGCGTCTCGCGCGCCCAGGGCAATGTTGTTGTGGATGGTGTCGCGAATAAGCTGTGCATCTTGCAGGACGAATGCGACCGTCGAATACAACACATCCTGGGAAATGCTCTTTAGATCAACCCCGCCGATGGTGATCGTGCCAGCGTCCGGGTCATCGAAGCGGGCAATTAAACTCGCCAACGTCGACTTCCCCGCACCCGACGGGCCAACCAGCGCGGTCACCGTGCCTGCCGGAATGCTCAGGCTCACCTCGTCTAATGCCTGGGTGTCGTCATAGGCATACGACACACCCCGAATCTCGATATCATGACCGTGTGGTGTCTGTGGCGCATCGGGCTGACTCAACGCCGGTAGCTCCATGACATTCACCAGCCGTACTGCCGCTGAACCTGCGAGCTGATAAGACCAGGCGATGGTTGCGACTGCCATCAACGCTCCCGGCAGCACCAAGGCGATCAACGTCGTCGTTATCACCTCGTAGATGCTCACCCAACCGGCGTTCATCATCAACGCGCCACCGCCAAGGTTCACGATCAACAGCACCGGGATCGACACCCACGAAAATGAGGCGACCGACATCGACACCAGCGGCATACACCACGCCCGGTAGAACTTAGAAAACTCGTTAGCTGCATCTAAATAGGCTTTATGTGCTTGGCCGACCTTGCCGAACGCTTTCACCACTGAGATACCGGCAACGAACTCGGCCATCGTTGCCGAAACCTGAGCGAGCTTGGTGTCCATTTCCGCGGTCTTCTCATTCATCCCTCGCATCGACATGCCATACATGCCCACATAAACCGGAATCGTTGCAATCGACAGCAGAGCGAGCCGCCAATCCACCACGAACGCATAGGCCAACAAGGCGAGCGGGGAGACGATTGCGTTCAGTTTCTCGATCGGCCCGTGTGCGATCACTGTGTGCACCGTGGCCGTATCATCCTGAATGGTCTTGCGGATCTTCCCTTCGCCCTCGCGGGTAAACCACGACAGCGGAGCAGTCGACATTCGGGCGGCAATTTGCCGACGCATCTGATTACGCAACGACAGGTCAATAAAATGCGTCACGCCCAACGCAACAAAATACAAAGTCAACCGCGCCATGTAAGCAGAAACAAGGAGCATCACGATCCAGTTCACCCGCGCCGGGTCCACCCGGTCTTGCATCAGCGCAGCTCCCAGCTCCACCAAAGCCACATAGGGTGCGATAGCCAACACCCCAGAGGCGAACGTTAAGGCCTGCGCGATAAACAGTTTGCCTTTCACCGGCTGCGATAGCTGACGGATCGCGTTCTGGCCAGCGACTGATTTTTCCTTCGCCGACCCATACTCGCCTTCAACAACCTGATCCGTTGCACTTTCGTTCACGTAAGCACCATCCTTCTTAGGCATGCCTAACCTTACTATATTTCTGGGAGGTGTGTCTACTGTGCACGTCAACTGATACGAACATCACCCTTTCAGGGCAATCCTCACCTGTTCACCGGTGCGGAACACGAACCGGATCGCGTCCTCGGTGACAATGGCGTGGTCGATAAGTGCGCTCCATTGTGCGGGGTGAAACTCGCTCACAGGTTCCCCTGTCAGATCATTCAGGGTTGTGGTGATGGCGGCGTGCTTGGCGGTGTTCGCTGCGATATCTTTTTCCAGGCTTGTTCTACGTGCGAGCGTCTTACGGTAGGTAGTATCGAGTTCGGCGTACGCGGATTGGCAGGCGTCCTGGTCGAGCGCACACCGCTGGTTTTCCGCAATCAGCGCTTCGATCTGCTCGTCTTTCACCGTCGCGCTGCTGCAGGGATGTTCGTCTGTGTATTTATGGTTGCATTGCCAAACTGCGTCTTTGCATTTCGTGTTCGACGCCCACGTTTTACGCCCATACCACGCCCCACACCGAGCACATTCCAGCCGGGTGGAGAACAACCCGACTTTCGCTGACTATATGTTGCCATGCCTGGTGGCGAGTTCGTATTGCATCTGATCCCAGATACGCGGTTCGGTAATCGGCTCATGATTACCTGATACATAGTATTGGGGTACTTCGCCTTCGTTGACCTTCATCTTCTTAGTAAGGAAATCGGTGGTGAACGTCTTTTGCAGCAGGGCGTCGTCCTTGTATTTTTCGTTGGACAGGATGGAGCACACTGTCGAGGTTGACCACACTTCTTTCCCGCGCGGGGTGAGAATCTTGCGGGCAGCGAGCTCGGTTTTAATCTCACTGATCGCTATCCCATCAAGGAACAGCTGGTAGATCAACCGCACGGTCGGAGCCTGCGTCTCGTCGATGACGAGGCTTCCCCCCTCGCCTTTCTTATATCCGAGTAGCACCAATTACCCATAATCCCCACGCCGACTCCCGTTTCGGAGGAGTTGGCGTGGGGCTTTTACGTGGTCGCGGTTTACGAGGATGGCGACGGCGCGGTGTACCTCAGCCACCGCAACACGGCTTTGACACGACGGTTTGTATCTTCCGGTTGGAAACCCAGCTTCAAGAACACATTTGCCACATGTTTACTCACAGCGCCTGCGGTTAGTACCAGGCGTTTTTCTATTTCCTTATTACTGAGCCCCTGCGCCATCAGATTGAGCACTTCGCGCTCACGCGGAGTCAGCGTGGCGATACCGTACTGCTTTGCAGTAAGCAGCGTCGCGACCACTTCAGGATCAACCACGGTACCGCCACTTCGTACCTCTTCCAGTGCTGAGACAAAGTGCTCGACATCCGAGACACGTTCTTTCAGCAAGTACCCAAAGCCACCATGCTGCAGCAGGCGATCCAGGTAACTGGCCGCCACGTATTGGCTGAGCACGACAACTGGCTGGTTGGGGTTGCTCTGACGCAATGTGGATACCGCGACCAGGCCGTCGTCACGCATGCTCGGCGGCATCCGAACGTCAGTAACGATGACATCGAACACCTGCCCTTCAGCAGCGGCGAGCAGCTGATCAGCATCGCCGACGGCGACGACCTCGTGCCCCAGCGCCCGCAGCAGGCCGGTCAGCCCCTCGCGCAGGAGTACGGAGTCCTCTGCCAGCAGTATTTTCATCGCGTCCTTCCTTGGCGAATCGGCAGTTCCAGCAGCAATTGGGCTCCACCGTCGGCGTTGGTGAGTTCCACGGTTCCACCGAGCGCTGCCGCCCGTTCGCGCAGGCCCGCAATGCCGGTTCCACTGTCATGCTTTACGACGTCTACAGCGTCTGCACTCGTTGGTTTTTCCAGGCCTTCGCCATTGTCGCGCACAGTGACCGTAAGCGTATCCAGATGGGACACGAGCGCCTTCTTCGGAGTCTGAACCGCGAGAGTGATATCAGCTCGATCGGCATGGCCATGCTTGGTGGCGTTGGTCAGCCCCTCCGCTGCGCAGTGGTAAGCGAGTAACGCTGAGGTTTCGTCAATCGGGCCGAAGTCGGAGACACCGTCCTCACGAACAGAAACCTCCATGCCAGAGTGCGCTGCCAATTCCTCTACTGCTGCGACTAGGCCATTTTCGAAAAGCACTGGCGGGGCGATGCCAAGCACCACGGAGCGCAGCTGCGCAAGAGCCTGCGTTGCATTGCGGTCGGCGGCAGAGAGTGCCTCGGCTACCTTTTCCTCAGTCTTACCCATGCGAGCAGCGGCAATGTTGAGTTTCAAGGCGGTCAGGTGCTGCTGCGGACCGTCGTGAAGCTCGCGCTCAATGCGACGGCGCTCGCCTGAGAAAGAGTCGATGAGCACATCGCGGGACTGGCTGACTTCCTCACTGGATGGTGCGAGGATGACGCGAGAGAGCCAAATGGACAGCAGGCCGGCACCGAGGTTGATGGCGATGGTCAGCACCAAAAAGACGATGGCGAAAACCCAGGCAACACCGATTTTCTGTGTGGGGTCTGTCAGAGTCCAGCTGAAAAACTCCACTTCATCAACCAGGAATGGTGCGCCAAAAAGCACACCAACAGTGAACCCGCCGCCGACCCACGCTATGAAGGTGACAAAGCCAATGGCCAACTGGACAAGCAGGTTGACGAAGTTGCGGATGTCGAACCAGCGATTGGTCACGCGGTTGGCGATTGGGGTGCCGGACCACGATGCTGCCCAGCGGGAGAGCCAATCGGCACCGCGGCCAATGAGCGGAATCCAGGGCAGAAGAAAAGCGGAGACAATCAATCCCGGAATGAACAGCAGTCCGAGAATAAAACTCCAGGCCAGCGCGATTAAATTCGTTTTCTTTGTCATAGGTTCAAAGCTAAGTTGGCCCGTGTCCAAATACAGTGGAGCTAACTCCCCTAAATTCAGTCGAGCTGAATACGTCCCGGCTTCTTTTCGCCGATACCTCGATCGGCCAGTTCGTCATCAATGTACGTTGGCCGACCGACAATCAACCCAAGCACTGCTAGCACCATCGTGGTGCCAAGCAGCACGACCAGAATCGGCGTCCACGCTTCCGTCGTTCCAGCGGCCACACCCACCAGGAAGGGCCCGACTGCGGAGAAAACGTAGCCGATTGGCTGCACGAAGCCGGACAGTCGCGCGGTCAGCTCGTGGCTGCGCGTGCGGCCCGGAATCAGTGCGATGGCCATGGGGAAACAAAAACCACCCACACCCAGCAGGAACGCAGCCCCAATCGCGTATCCAGCACCAGTTTCCGCCGCTCCCCGCTGGTCAATCAAAATCATCAACACATAGCCGAGGAAGAAAAGGCAGCCGAGACCAAAGGCGACGTAGGACATGGTGCGGAGCCGTGCAATCAGCGGTGGCATCAGCAGACCGCCGATGATGCCCAGCCCTTGAACGATCATGGACGCTGCAGTGGCTATGTTTACGCTGATACCTGCGTCGATAAGCATTTTCGGCATCCAGCCCATGAGCACGTAGGCGTTCATCGACTGCACGCCGAAGAAAACTGCCAGCGCAATGGCTGTCGGTGACTTCCAGATTGGTGTGCTTGCCGAGGAGCTGACCGGCGCCTTCGGGTAGTCGAATCCGATGCGTGCACGCAGCGGCAACCACACGACGAGCTGCACCAGGGCGGTGATTGACCATGCGGCAAGCGCCCAGCACCACATCTCGATGCCATCTGCAGATGTCTCGGGAGAATCGCTAATGAAAAATGCCGTCGCTGGCCCCAGTCCACCGCCGAGGGCGAGCATGCTGGAGTACAGCATCATCAGCACGACCGTATGGCGACCGCCGTGCACCTTAATCCACGCAGGTAGCAGCACATTTCCCAGCGCAATGCCAGCAACCGACAACGCAGTAAACAACAGGAATAGCCAGATGCTGCTCACCCACGGGCGCACCGCAAGACCGACGAATAGCAACGCTGCAGACAGTGTGAGTGCGCCGCTTAAACCCATGCGCTTGCCGACGGACACCGCGGACAACCCAATCGCGAAAAACGCGAGCCCCGGAATGGCCGTAATCAGACCACCAAAGGCGGAGGATGCGCCGAGGTCGGAGAGGAGCTGATCGAGCACCGGACCAATCGACGCAATACTCGGGCGCAAGTTCAGCGCCGCAACGATTACGGCTATGACAAGGACGGGGACGCCGAGTGCAATGGCGTTCTTCGAGGACCCAGGAACTTTTGATTGAGGTTGCCCTGGATTTTGTTCTGCTGCCATAACAGTGGACGTTACCGCTTTCTGTTAATGACTCTCTATCTGATTCAAGCCGCTCGTTCGGAGTAGCTTTAAAGATTGACGTACTCGATGTCGCTGTTGTCCTATCCTGGACTACAGCGACATCTCTTTTTCTGTATCTATTGACAGTCTTTCGGCTATCTCTGACGTAAGGATTGAACTGAAAATGGTTGAACCGATTTCTGATTCCATGCTCATTGCCTATGACGGCTCCGACGAAGCCAAGCGGGCGCTGGCCTACGCCGGAAAACTGCTGCGCGTTAAGAAGGCCTACATTCTGACGGCCTGGGAGCCTCTACAGCGTGCTGCAGCACGCACTGCTGGCGCCTCTGGCATGATGCAGCCCGACTGGGACGCCACTACTGAAGACGGCGATCCCGCTCACGACGAGGCCGTCCGTATTTGCCGTGAAGGTGTGCAGATTGCCGCTGAGGCCGGCTTCGTCGCGGAGCCCTACTTGGTAGAGACTGAAACTACTATCTGGTCGGCCATCGTCGATGCAGCTCACGACCTCGATGCGGGCGTGATTATCTCCGGCACTCGTGGTGTGACTGGCTTGCGTGGTCTGTTTACCGCCTCGACCTCTGACGCGTTGCTGAAGAATGCTGGCCGCCCGGTCCTCGTCGTTCCGGGGGAAAAGGAATAATTTCTAGAAAATTTTTAAAAACTTACTTAGCTGATAGAAAATGGGTTAATCTCTCAACTAAGAAAACTCAATGACCGCTGAAACCACCCAAAGTTCAAGGCAGGGAGAGATTCCCAGCTGTTCCACTGGTTTACAGAAGTCACAGAGTGTAGTTTTAAAAACAGTATTGACTTAATGCACACGAGGAGTCCTCAACATGGCATACGAAACTGATTCCGAGCAGCGTCGTAGCGTTGGCCCTGCCCTGGCCTCGGCGCTCATTGGCGCCCTTCTCGGTGGTGCCGCTATCTTCGGCATCGGCCAGGCTCTGACCGAAGACCGAATTCCGGAAGCACAGGCTGTTTCCACCGATGACGCTCTGCTTGGCGGTGTCGAGTACGGTCAGCGTTAAGCCCTTAACGCTACCCCTCCTTTAACGCTATGCCCACCTTTGTTCGAGCGCGTAAGCGCGTGCTTGTACCTTGGTGGGTTTTGCTGTGCCTGCTGGCATTCATCCAGTCCCCCGGCAAGACTGTCGCTGACACAAAGCACGACCTGACAGAAGACCCCATCGGGTTTTTGTCCGCCTCGCTCAACATGTGGTCAGACACCATGCCACTGGGACAGCTCCAAAACCAGGCATATGGCTATCTCTTTCCACAGGGCGCATTCTTCGCGCTGTTCAGCTTGCTGCCCGATGTCCTAGCGCCCGGCTGGATCATCCAGGCGCTGTGGTGGAGTCTTACTCTCTGCTTGGCTTTTACTGGCACATATCGCGTGGCCGAAGCTATAGGCGTCGGCACGCATACCTCTCGCGTACTGGCGGCGTTGTTGTACTCGTTGTCGCCGCGGGTGATTACGACGTTGGGCGCGATTTCGTCCGAGACCTGGCCCGTAGCGCTGGCACCGTGGATTCTGCTTCCGCTCCTGCGGGTCGCGGCCCGGCGCGAGGAACTGCCCTGGCGCGCGACTGCCCGCGCCGTATTGCTGTCCGGTCTAGCGGTACTGTGCACTGGCGCGGTCAATGCGGTCAGTACAGCTGCGGCTTGCATCCCCGCAGGTCTGATGCTGCTCTTCTTCGCTTTTACGGGGCCTCGCCGCGGGCGTGCGTGGGCGATGCTCGGCGGTTGGCTGGCTGCGTGTGCAGCGGTCAGCATGTGGTGGATTGTGCCACTACTGCTGCTAGGCAAGTACTCACCACCGTTTACGGACTACATCGAGTCCTCCGGCGTGACCACTCGTTGGTTGAGTCTCGGCGAGACGCTCCGCGGCTCCACTTCGTGGACCCCGTTTGTCTCTTTCGAGCGAGTGGGCGGAAATGCGCTGGTCGCGGAGCCCATTCTCATTTACGCCACTCTGGCCGTAGCGGCGATTGGTCTGCTTGGCTTGGTCATGCGCTCACTGCCGCTGCGTCGGATGTGGCTGATGATGCTGCTCATCGGGCTTGTCATCGTGGCGGCCTGGACGGAGCCATTCGGGCTGGTGTGGGAATCGGCTCGAGAGGTGCTCGATTCCACGCTCGCAGCAGTACGCAACCTGCACAAATTCGACACAATTGTGCGCCTGCCACTTGTTATCGGCTTCGCTCATGCGACAGCCCAGCTGCCATGGCCGTGGCGAGAGCCGGCGAACGAGCACAAGAACGAGCGCGCTGACCAGTCGCCGAGCGATTCAGCAGCCACTGGCTGGCAGCAGTGGCTGCACCCTGAGAAGCACCCGCGCGCTATCGCATCGATGCTGGTTCTGGTGATTATCGCCAGTGCCACCGCCCCTGCGTGGAGCGCCCGCCTCGCTCCGGCAGGCGGTTTTTCCGAGGTTCCGGGCTACTGGCACGAAGCTGCCGACTGGCTGAATGAGCAGGGCGAGGACACCCGCACGCTGGTGGTGCCATCATCGCCGTTTGCTGATCAGACATGGGGCAATACTCGCGACGAACCGCTCCAGCCGCTTGCCGACGTGCCTTGGGCCGTCCGCGATACCGTGCCACTAGTGCCCCCAGAGGCGATTCGCGGCCTCGATGGTCTGCGCGATTCGCTGACTCGGGGCCGCGAGGTACCGGCACTGGATGCCACCCTGCGCAACAATGGCATCGGCTATGTGCTGGTCCGCCACGACTTGAGAGTTACCTCGAGGGGCGATTCGCTGCGCGCCATCACCTCCACGCTGCAGGACTCCCCGACCATGGAAAAGGTGGCGGAGTTCACGGACGAGGACGGCCATACCGCTATCCAGATTTGGGGCGCGGGCCCGAAGGAGCTGCGCAATCACGCCCTTTCGCCGCGGTTGGTGGACACTACACAGGTGCCGCTGGTCGCCGGTGGTCCTGAAGTGCTCCCGCGGCTTGATGAGGTCGATTCCGATGCCCCGGTGCGCATCCTGTCCGGTAAGAACGCCGGCACTGTCACCGACACTCCCGCACGCCGCGGCCGCAACTATGGTGAAGTCGTCGGAGCGGAGTCGGCAATCCTGGCCGAAGACGAGGACTCATATGTCCGCAACCTCGTTCCGGACTACCCCGTCGCGGGACTGCCGCTAACCCAGACAGCAACGGGTCGCGCCACAATTGAGGTTTCATCGTCGGCCTCTGAGCCATACAACGTCGGTGGTGCATCGGCTGACCACTCGGTCAACGCAATGCTCGACGGCGACACCTCCACCTGGTGGGAACCCCTGGCGGGCAAGAGTCAGGCTGAGTGGGTCAAGCTGTCGTGGAAGGAACCGACCGATAACGCAGTGCTCAGCCTGACCGGTGCTCGCGTTCCGGCGCAACTGCGCATCCAGACCGATACAGCTTCCAGCTCCGTACAGTTGGTCCCGGGTGAGACGACCCGCATTCCGCTGCCCGGCGGCAAGACCACATCTGTGCTCATCACAGCAAAGATTGCTCCTGTGGGGTTTGCTATCTCCGAGCTAGGACTGGTGATTCCAAAGCGGGACACTGGCTTCGACGCATTCGAATCCAGCAACCCCGATTCCGATGAAGAAGCGGAGCTTTCCGCCGAGGATATAGCGGAGGACCTCACGCCGGTTCGTGTCCCGGTGGTACCGAATTCCTCGTCGCTGGCTCAGCGTTGGGTCTTTGGCCAGGAGATTCACGAGGGCACGCTGGTGCGCCTGTTCACCGTTCCGAAGCCGGTAAAGGTAAAGGTCGATGCTGATACCTGCCGCAGCAGCATCGGAGACCCGTGGGCCAGCCTCCAGCGCGGTGACGGTTCTGATCACCGCGGGCTGACCTGTGGTGAAGAGATTGAGCTCTCGCCGGGGCCATGGCGCATCGATGCCAAGTCCGATTGGGTATCGCTCACCTCGACTGACTACTTCGCACCGTCAGCTGAGCAGCAGAAAGCCACGCCAATCGACCTGAACAATCCTATTGACGCTGCCGACCACGATCGCATCGTGTGGTTGCCAATCTCTGTCAATGCTGGCCACGAGCTTCGTGTCGGAGGTGCCCCCATGAAGCCGGTAACGGTCTCTGGTTGGCAGCAGGGTTGGACGATTCCGGCTGGAATTGGTGGTGCAGTCGAGCTGACCTATCCACCGCAGCAGACCTGGCGTACTGGAATCCTCGCAGGCGGCGCACTCGCAGCTGTGTACGCACTGGTCGCTGTGGGGCTGGCTTTCGCTTGGCGACGATTCGCTCTCACCTCTCCGATTCCCGCATCTTCGCTGGGCAATGACTTGCCGCGGGCGGCTATTGGCATTGCGGCTGCCGCGACAGTGACCCTGGTATCCAGCTGGCCTGGCGTGGTCGTTGCCCTCGTGGTGGTTGCCGCTACCCTTGGTGCGGTTTTCTGGGCACGGAAGCGTGGGGACGTCGTCAAGCCATGGCTGAACGTGCGAAATGCACTAATTGTGGCGCTTGCTGCGATGATGTCGATTGCGGGCTTGGTGCTGGCGGCGAACCCATGGCCAAAGGATGACTACGCCGGTGCCGGCTGGCCGCTTCAGTTACTGCTGACGGCGGCGCTGACGATCGTGGCGTGCTGCTCGATGCTTTCCGGTGGCGGTGCTGATGACGACACCGACAACACCGCTGATTAAAAGCCGTTAGCGGTTGACCCAGACGCGTGCGAAGAAGCGGCGGGCAGGTTCCTCGACGAGCGCGTAGGAGGCGGCGGCCACCGGAATCGACAGTGCGACCGTGACAATGGTGACACTGAGCAGATGTCCGGTGAACAGCTTCACGCCAAGCAGCGGGAATGCAATGGAGAGCATCGCCACATGCCAGAGGAAGATACCGTACGACCAGCGCCCTAGCGCCTGCATGATGGGGTGTTCAAGGAAGCGAGACTCCGGCGCTATCGTCCAGGGGCCGATGATGGCGGCACCGAAGACCAGACCGCACAGCAGGCGGCGGGTGAATTCCCAGTTGGTGAGCTCGACTAGCCCTTCGGGACCCAGGTAGGAAGCCAGAACCAGCGCACCAACGGCGATCGCCAGCCACAGCGAACGGCGGCGTGCCCAGCGCTGCATGGTCTCCACCTTCGCGCGGGCGGCATCGGTATCGACGCCCTGGAGCGATTCCAGCTCGGCGAGAATCATGCCAGCTGCGAACCAGGAAAAGTAGGCAATCGGCTGAATATGCGGGTTAACGCCTTCTGGGTACGGCAGTGGCAGGTAGGGCCAGCCGAAGCTCAAGATCGCAAGCAGGGAAATTGCCACTATGCGGCGCCCCTGCTGGCGATGCGGGTCCAACCGGCTAAGCCCAATGGCAAACAGCGGCAGCGCGATGTAGAACGCGACCTCCACCGACAACGACCACAGGTGCGTCAACCCACCGTGCAGCGAGCCGGAGAAATACACCTGTGTCAGCGTCAGATTTGTTAGCCAAATCTTGAGATCCGCGCCGCGCCCCACCGGCAGTGCGATGAGCACAATAAGCACTAGCACCCAGTACGCGGGCATAATGCGCGCGACGCGCTTCTTGTAGTACTTCGCCCAGCTCTTCTTCCGTCCGCCGTCGGCATCGGACAATGCTTTACGACGGGGAATTCCGCCGTAACCCGAGCGGTGAGAACGCCACAACAGGAATCCGGACAGCACGAAGAATACGGCCACGAAGAAGTCGAAGCGGCCGAGGATGCGCTCCCACAGGGCTCCCACATCATGCCCGGTCTGGAATGCGACGTGCGTGCCGATGATGCCCATCGAAGCCACAGCTCGCAGGCCCTCCAGCGAAGGCAGGAAGCCTGGGCGGAATATGGTGGCAGAGCTCGATGCAGTGCTGGATCCCGAGCTGGATGCAGTGTTCGGCACAGAGCTCGACGCTGTGTCTTGCCTAGCGTTCGGCGCTGCCGCAAATGCCTTGGACGTCATAGTACTTTCTTACACGGATACCGGAATGAGTAAAATTACTTGCATTCTATTATGAAATAAGTCCTGTTCAGGCCGGTTTTTCCAAAACTCTTTTGTTTTCCCGACAAGTTATTTTTAAAAAACACACCACATAACTTCTAACTTCCTGCTAGGTTTTGCAGCAGAAAGTTACGTACAGTTAAAGGACTATCCGCTGATGAAGAGAACTCTCGGACATGCACTGATTATCATCGGTGCTGCATTGATTGTCATTGCCGTCCTTCTGCCAACCTTCCTGGTGCCTCGCCTCCGGGTCATCCCACTTGACACTGTGAGCGACACCATCACGGAGGTGCGCGACGGCACTCTGTTGGACTCCAGCCAGCTGGGCAAGAATGAGCCAACGCCAAACCGCAAGAATGACCCGCGTTGCAAGGCAGAGACGGACGAAGAGAAGCGCGATCTCCCGGTCCACTGCTTCATCAACGACAAGACTCCGATGCAGTCGAAGCGCCACGTTGAGATTGAGGAGCCGGCTGACGACAAGATCGCAACCCTCCAGGTCGGTACCACCCTGCTGCGCGATGACCGCGAAGAGCCGAAGAACCTCATCAATGCGACCCTCGACCGCATCACTGTTGACCGCAGTACTGCGTACCCGGTAGATGACCCGATCTCCAGCGTTGCTATTAACGCGCCCCAGGGTGGTTCGGACACCAAGCCGCCGACGTTCACCCGTCCGGGCATCCAGTACCAGTTCCCGTTTGGTGCCGAGAAGAAGTCCTACCCGTACTACGACGTCCAGGCGATGCGTAACTTCGAGATTGACTTCGTCGGTGAGGAAACTCAGGATGGCGTCAAGGTCTACAAGTACTCCATGACCATTCCGCCGCAGAACCTCTACGAGTCCCTGACCGAGCACTTCACTCGCGACGGCCGCAAGCTCACCGAGGCTGACAAGTCCTCGCTGGCCTCCATGCGCCTGAGCTTCCCGGCTCACAAGTGGGGCCTGGAGGGTGACGACGACGTCGAGTTGGATCGTTACTACACCAACGTCCGTACTGTTCGCGTCGAGCCGACCTCTGGCGTGATCGTCAACGGTACTGAAGAGATGTTCATGTTCTACGCCAAGGATCAGAAGGAAGCGGAAGAAATTGCTTCCAAGGCTGGCCGTGAGAAGGAAGCCAAGGAGCAGAACCGCACCGCGATGAAGTACACCGCTCAGTGGGACGAAGGCTCCAAGGGCCGTCAGATGGACCGTGCTAAGGAAGCACGTAAGTCGCTGACTATCGGTGGCACTGTCGCACCGTGGATCCTCGGCATCCTCGGCCTGGTTCTCATCGTGATTGGCTTCCGCATTCGCAGCAAGTCCGCCTAAGAGACCAAGCCACGAGGCCCTTAAGATGCCTCAGGCACTCGCTTAGCCCGAGTTTCACTGAGGAAATCTAAAAATAATTTAATATAGGGCACGTGACACAACGTTTCCGCACTACTCTGACCCAGTCGGCTCGCTCTCATTCGGAGCGAGTCGCCTGGGTTTTTGTGTTGTCGTGGATTCTCTTACTGACCGCTGCCGTGTGCTGGCCTCTCTTTGCGCCTCTCAAGGCCCCGGCTGATGGTCGCTTTGGGGCGCCGATTTTCCTGCTGCGCGACATGGTCATCCCCAATCACCCACCGCTTACCGACGCGGCCCTGGGACTCGGCCCCGCTGCGGCACGAGCTGTTCCACAGGACACCGCACTGTGGGCACTGGGGTACTTTGTGGATGCCAGCCATTGGGTGCGCTTCGCCATGGTGGGCGCCTGTTTGATTGGTGGTCTTGCAGCTGCTGAGCTCGCCCGCAGGTTCACTCGCCGCGACTCTGGCACTAGTGGCGTATCCGGTGCCGGCCTTATCCCCATGACTCCGAGCTTGGCCAGTCAGCTGATCGCACCGACGATGCTGCTCTGGAACCCGTTCGTCGTCGAGCGTTTACTCCAGGGACAGTGGTCACTGGTCATCGCCGTATTGTTACTTCCTGCAGTAGTTCTGGCAACACAGATGGGTAGTGCTTTGTGGCGCACCAGCGCCATTGCCGCTGCGGGCCTCACACCGACTGGTGCCCTTTTAGCTGGTATCACCGGCATTGCTGCCGCCCGCAATAACCGCGACCGCGCTTGGATTGCGGCCACAACAGTGGCGGTCAGTTCACCGTGGTTGGTGGCATCTTTGCTTAACCCGAGTGCAGCTGGGTCCTCCGATGTTGCTGGCGCTGCCGCATTTGCGGCCCGAGCAGAGGCTCACGTCGGCACGCTCGGCAGCCTGTTGGGGCTGGGTGGCATCTGGAATAAGCAGGCTGTGCCACTGACGCGCGAGGCTGGTTTTTCGGCGATCATGGTGCTGGCACTCCTGGTGCTTATGGGGCTGGGATTCCGTCGTGTCTGGCATTCGCAGGAGCGCTGGCGGGGGCTGATTATCACCGGCGCCGTGAGCATTGTGCTCGTCGCTCTCGCCGCAACAACGCCGGGCATTTTGATGATGGGTTGGGCACTCGAGCACATCCCGGGGGCGGGTCTGCTTCGCGATGCACAGAAGTGGATCGCGCTCGCTGTCCCTGCCTATGTCATCCTCGCCGCCAGTGGTGCGGAGTACCTGGCACGTCGCGCGCGCAGTGCCACCGCCAATGTCGGTCAGTGGTTGGCTACTGGCGTCAGCGCGCTCATCATCATTGTCGCTGTCCCCACGCTGCCCGCCGATGTCGCTCCACTCCGCCCCATTCCGTCATGGGAGGGCTGGTCGGCAGTTTCCGGTGTCGTCGCGCTTGACGACGATCGCGTTGCGGTTCTACCTGCCGGTTCTTACCGCATCATTGATGGGCGCCCTGTCCTCGACCCGGCTACGAAGATTTTGCCCGCTCCGGTGGTGAGCTCCGGCGAATTGATCGTCTCTGGGCAGTCGGTGTCTGGCGAGGGAGCCACAACCGTTGAGCGTACGCTGCTCGGCGGTGCGAAGAGGCAGGCGGAGCTTGCGTCTGCGCTCCAGAGCCTTCGAGACCAGGGCGTTGGCTGGGTCCTAGTGGAGAATTCGCCCGGCAACTTCGGCGATTCAGCTGACATTGTGGCAGCGCTAGATCCCGTCTATGAAACACCTGACCTGCAGCTATACCATGTCCCCGGCGTTATCGATCCGACCACAGAACCAAGCCAGGGGGCCTATGCAGCTGCGTGGATGGCTTTTGGAATCTGGGCTCTTTGCCTGCTCGCTGGGCTACTGGCGGGACTACTGGCTGGAGTAAAGGAAGCGCTACTGCCCCGCCGCAGGTAGCAGCTTGTCCAGAGTTGGGTTTTCCAAGACATTCAGAACTGCCTCGCCAGTTTTATCCCAACCAAATTCCGCAGCACGCGCGACGCAGGCCTTGGACATGGCGCGATGCAGTTCGCCGTTATCGAGAATCTGTCGTGTCTTGGTAATTAGGTCCGCTTCATCGCTGGCCAGCAGGCCAGTTTCACCGTCGTTGACCGAATCGCGCAAGCCCGCCGAGGATCGGTAACCGACCGTCGGCACGCCGTGCTGCGCCGATTCGATGACGGCGAGCCCCCAGCCCTCCTTGCGCGAAGGCATCAGATGCAGACATGCCTTGGAGAGGATGCGGTGTTTATCCGCCTCTGTGACCTGCCCGTGGAAGACCACGTGATCCGAAACGCCCTTGTCACGGGCGTATTCCACGAGGTTGTCGTGCCACCACCCCGAGCCAATAACATCGAGAATCGCACCTGGACGATCCTGCACAAGATCTGCGAGCACATCGATGGCGTGCTCAATCTGCTTATGCGGGACCAATCGCGACAGCGTCACCAGATGCGGTGCCGGACCGTCGCACTCGGATAGGTCTGCCATGATTTCGGTCGACTGCAACTCCTCCGGAATCGGGTCCACACCATTGCGAATCACCGCGATGCGCCCCGGCGACACTCCGAGTTCTACCAGTTCAGCGGCACTTGGTTCGGAAACGGTGATGTAGCGGCTGCGGCGGTGAATCATCGGCGACAGACGCGACTCGATGAACCACCCCAGCTGGCTAATGATCGGCCCCGCCACTGGCCACTGTTCACGGTGGCAGTGATGTGTCAGGAGCACCGTCGGTGCGCCGGAGAAAATCCGCGCGAAAAAGGGGACACCGTTTTGGGTATCGACCACGACATCCGGCTTGCCGCCGAGCGCCTTGGCAATTGGCCCCACGCCAAATCTAGCCCCCAGCATCGCGGTCCAGGAGCGCACGTAGACGGAGAAGTTTCCACCAGCGCGGGAGAAAGTCACGCCGTCACGGCGCGAAAGGGCCGGTGCGCCTGGGTAGCTGGCCGTGCGGAACACCACAGTGTGACCTTGGTCAGCAAGGTAACCTGCGACGCGCTCCAAATAGCGCTCACTACCTCCACCTTCGGGATGACCAGTGTCGCGCCAACACAACAATAAGATTTTCATAACAATATGAGCCTAACGCTCGGCGCGGCTTTCGTTGCCGCTTTAGCTCAAATCCATACTCCCAGACCCGACCAGTCCATTAGATTGTTTGACGTGACCAGCTTTCGCTTTCCCGCTTTTATCATCCCGCCCGCTCTGAAAGAGCTGCGCAGCTTTGCTACGCTGTCGCGCTCATTCGGTCTGCTCAACGACTTCAAATACGAGCAAACCGATCCCGATATCTTCTACGGGCACCTTGCCGAGGACACCATCGGCCTCCTAGAAAGCATCGCGGCTGGCGCGGATGGTTCAGTGGATGCGAGGGGCACCGCTGGTACGGCGGAGTCGCCGGGCGCAGGGAGGCCGGTGGGCACGTCGTCAAGCGTTACGACGAATACCTCTCTGCGTGGCAAGCGCATCCTTGATGTCGGCGGCGGCCCGGGGTACTTTGGCCGAGCATTTGCCCAGCGTGGCGTGGAATATTACACCTGTGAACCAGATGTGGGCGAGATGGCGGCGGCGGGCATCAAGCTGGAGTCGTCGGTACGCGGATCGGGGCTGGAACTGCCGTTTCGCGATGACGCTTTTGACCTGACATACTCATCGAACGTTGCCGAGCACGTGCCCGAGCCATGGACGATGGGCGAGGAAATGCTGCGTGTAACCAAGCCGGGCGGACTGGTCGTCTACTCGTACACCATTTGGTACGGCCCGTTCGGCGGCCACGAGATGGGGATGACGCACTACCTGGGTGGCGACCGCGCACGGCGCATGTATGAGAAGAAGCACGGCAAGCGGCCGAAGAACTACTTTGGCGAGTCCCTGTTCAAGGTCGGTTGCGGTGAAGGTTTGAAGTGGGCGCACGCTGCCACGGAGGCCGGCGACTGCGAACTGCTGGCCGCTTTCCCGCGCTACCACCCGTGGTGGGCCTGGTGGATGGTGCACGTGCCGGGGCTGCGGGAGTTCGCGGTGTCGAACCTGGTGCTAGTGCTGCGGAAGCGGTAGGGGGCCGGTTTCTCTCGGAGCGTGCTCCCCTAACTTCGCACTTCCTGCAACTAGACTGGAAAACCAAGCATTTTTACTGATTGAGCGGGGATTTTAACGATGAGCGACGCGGACCGGGCGCAGCTGCACAGGACTATTTGGAACATCGCCAACGACTTGCGTGGCAGCGTGGATGGTTGGGATTTTAAGTCTTATGTGCTCGGCATGATGTTCTACCGCTTTATCTCGGAGAAGCTCTCCGAGTACATCGATGACGGAGAACGCGCCGCCGGAAATGAGGACGCGGATTACGCTTCCCTTTCTGACAAGGATGCTGAGTGGGGACGCACCAGTATCGTCGAGGAAAAGGGCTACTTCATTTTGCCCTCTGAGTTGTTTACCAATGTCTGCAAGCAGGCGGCTGACGAACATTACCGCGAGAACCTCAATGAGCGACTGCAGCAGGTATTCAAAAATATCGAAGCATCTGCAAAAGGCACCGCTAGCGAAAGCGATCTTCAAGGGCTTTTCGACGACATCAACCTGGACAGCAACAAGCTTGGCAACTCGGTCATCGAACGCAATAACAAGATTTACGAGCTGATGAGGCATATCGGCAATATGCCTCTCACCGTTAAAGCCGATGACAACTCCATCGACCTATTCGGCGATGCCTACGAGTACTTGATGGGCATGTATGCCTCTCAGGCAGGCAAGTCCGGTGGCGAGTACTACACGCCGCAGGAAGTCTCTGAGCTGCTGACTCGAATCACTGTGGTGGGCAAAAAGAGCGTGAACAGGGTATACGACCCGGCTGTCGGCTCCGGTTCGCTGCTGCTGAAATTCAAGAAGGTGCTAGGCGAGGGCGGTGTCCGCGAGGGCTACTACGGCCAGGAAATCAACCTGACCACCTATAATCTTGCGCGCATCAACATGTTCTTGCACGATGTGAACTTCGACAATTTCGACATTGCGCTGGGCAATACCCTCACCGAACCTGCGCACTGGGATAACCAGCCGTTTGAAGCAATCGTGTCCAACCCTCCCTACTCCATCAAATGGGAGGGCGATAACAATCCTCTGTTAATTAACGATCCGCGCTACGCACCGGCAGGCGTCCTTGCGCCGAAGTCAAAGGCTGACTTGGCTTTCACGATGCATATTCTCTCGTGGCTTGCGACGAATGGCACAGCCGCAATTGTTGAGTTCCCCGGTGTGCTTTACCGCGGCGGCGCGGAGAAGAAGATCCGCAAGTACCTGGTGGATAACAACTATGTGGATACGGTTATTCAGTTACCGCCGGATCTTTTCTTCGGCACCACCATCGCGACCTGCATCATCGTGTTGAAGAAGTCGAAGAAGGACAATTCGGTTCTCTTCATCGATGCCTCCGCAGAGTTTGAGCGCAGTGGCAACAAGAACCGACTGAATGACAAGAACCAGAAGAAGATTCTGAATGCCTTCACTGCCCGAGAGGATGTGGAGTATTTCACCAAGCTGGTGCCCGCTGAGGAGATTGCGGATAACGACTACAACATCGCAGTTTCCTCCTACGTCGAACCCGAGGACACCCGCGAGGTCATTGACATCGTGGAGCTGAATAAGCAGATTGTTGGCATTGTGGAGCGCCAGCGCCAGCTGCGCGAGGCGATCGATGAGATTGTCACAGACCTTGAGGGAACCCGCACCGATGCCTGACATGAACCGTGACATGAGCATGGCGTCTGCGGGCGAGCTGGTGATGTTCCGCACGGACGACGGCGCTACTCGCATTGAAGTACGGCTTGTCGACGAAACCGTCTGGCTCACCCAGGCCCAAATGGTGGAGCTGTTTCAGTCGTCGAAGGCGAATGTCTCCGAACATATTAGGAATGTGTTTGCGGAAGGTGAGCTTCCCAGGTCAGAGGCAACTGTTCGGAAATTCCGAACAGTTCAACTCGAAGGCTCAAGGGAAGTTTCGCGCGAGCGGGAGCACTACAACCTCGACGTGATTATCTCCGTGGGCTACCGAGTGAGGTCCTTGCGGGGTACTCAGTTCCGGCAGTGGGCACTAGGCGTTTTGCGCGAATACCTGATTAAGGGCTTCGCCATGGATGATGAGCGACTGAAAGAGGGCGGTGGCGGAACATACTGGCGTGAATTGCTGGAACGCATCCGCGATATTCGCTCTAGTGAGAAGGTCATTCATCGCCAGGTTCTAGATTTGTACGCCACCAGCGTGGATTACGATCCGCGGGCCGCTGTGAGTAAGCAGTTCTTTGCGACGGTCCAGAATAAACTTCATTTTGGTGCTCACGGCCACACGGCAGCCGAGGTGGTTTACGAGCGTTCGGATGCCACAAAGCCAAACATGGGGTTGACAAATTGGAAGGGCGAGCGCATCACCAAGGCTGAGGTGGAAATTGCCAAAAACTACCTTACCGAGGACGAGCTAAAACGCCTGAATACCTTGGTTTCTGCCTACTTCGATGCGGCAGAATTCCGTGCGCAGATGCACCAGCCTACGTATATGGCGGACTGGATGGATCACCTCACCACAATGATTGCGGCCATGGGTGGCAAGTCCTTGGAGGGAGCAGGAACGGTTTCCCACCGCCAAGCAGCACAGAAGGCCCATGAGGAATACGAGAAGTACAAAACTGTGATGGATGCCCAACCCAGTGGTGTGGAGCGGGACTACCTCAAGGAAATCACTGCAGTTCAGAAAAAGATTCAGCAAACACCGAAGGAGCAGAAGTGAACCAGATTGAAAAGCTCATCGAGGAACTCTGCCCGGATGGTGTGGAGTACAAACCGCTGGGGTCCTTAGGGGTTCGAAATAAAGGCATTCCGATCACCGCAAAGAAAATGCGCGATATTGCAGACAACACTGGTGATATCAAAATATTTGCAGGCGGGAAAACTTCAGTACAGGCCCGGTCGACATCAATTGAGTCAAAAGGAATAATTTACAAACCGAGCATCATCGTAAAATCTCGCGGCTATATTGGTTTTGAATACTACGACCAACCATTCACACATAAATCCGAATTATGGTCTTACTCAATAAATGAGAATGGGAACATTAACCAGAAATTCGTCTTCTATTATCTAACTACCAAATCTCCACAACTTCAGGAGTACGCACGGGCAACATCGGTAAAAATCCCACAACTTAGTGTTAAGGATACGGACACTTTACCTATCCCCATCCCACCTCTGATTATTCAGAATGAAATTGTAAAAATCCTCGATACCTTCCAATCGCTGGAAGCGGAGCTGGAAGCGGAGCTGGAAGCTAGGAAAAAGCAGTATGAATTTTATCGTGACCAACTGCTGACATTTACCGAGAGAGAGAGAGTCCGGTGGGCAACATTAGGCGAGGTTTCCCAGCGGGTCAGCTCAGGCGCAACTCCGGCAAAATCAAACAGAGGTTTTTACCAAGGTGGAAAGATACCTTGGCTTCGAACTCAAGAGGTCGTTTTCAACGAGATTTACTCAACCAACGAATTCATTACCGAGCAAGCTGTCGCGCAAACAGGGGCGCACTGGATTCCAGAAAATTGTCTGATTGTTGCAATTTCAGGAGCAAGCGCCGGCCGTTGTGCAGTGAATAAAATCCCCCTAACCACTAATCAACATTGTTGCAACATAGAAATCGACGAAACAGCTGTTAATTTTAAGTTCGCTTTCTACTGGACAGCTGCTCAATATGAAGAATTGAAGGCATTAGGACGCGGTGCGCGTTCCGACCTTAATTCCAAAATTATTAAGAATTTCCGAATCCCCATCCCTCCCCTTGAAGAACAGCAGCGCATCGTAAACATCCTCGACAAGTTCGATGCACTCGTGAATGACCTCACTTCCGGTCTGCCTGCCGAGATTGAAGCTCGCCGGCAGCAGTACGAGTACTACCGGGATCAACTACTGACTTTTAAGGAATTGGCAGCATGAACCAGGACGGCGTCGGCAAGCGACGAGTAACCAAGTACGACCCGATCGCTGTCGGTGAGCAGAGCACCGTCGTAGCGGAGTACCAGGCCGAGGAGCGCACCTCGGAGGACTACCAAACCGAGGCGCAACTGGAGCAGGAACTCATCGACATCCTCCAGTCGCAGGCCTACGACTACCTGCCCATCCACAGCGAAGCAGACCTCGTTGCCAACCTTCGCCGCCAACTAGAAACCCTCAACCACGTCACCTTCAGCGACGCGGAATGGGAACGGTTCTATCGCACCTGCATCACCAGCGCCAACGACGGAATCAAGGAAAAGACCCGTCGCATCCACGAAGACCACATTCAGGTTCTTACGCGTGACGACGGCACGAGCAAAAACATCCGACTGCTGGATAAAGCAAATGTCCATAACAACCGGCTGCAGGTCATTAACCAATACGAGGTGGAAAAGGGCGAAGGCGGCGCGAAACAGTCGAATCGTTACGATGTCACCATCCTGGTCAATGGCCTTCCCATGGTGCACATCGAACTCAAGCGCCGTGGCGTAGATCTGCGTGAAGCCTTTAACCAAATCAGGCGCTACCAGCGCGACTCTTTCTGGTCTGGTGACGGTTTGTTCGATTATGTGCAGCTGTTTGTCATCAGTAACGGCACGCTGACCAAGTACTACTCCAACACCACCCGTGAACTACACATCAAGGAAACGGGTGGAAAAGGCCGCCCGGCGCGCGGTGCTAAGAGCTTCGAATTCACATCATGGTGGGCTGACGCAAACAACAAACCCATTCGGGATCTCGTTGGCTTCACGAAGACATTCCTGTCCAAGCACTCGCTTCTCAATATTCTGACCAAGTACTGCGTCTTCACCGCTGCGGAAGAACTACTGGTGATGCGCCCGTACCAGATCGTCGCCGCTGAGAAGATTCTGCAACGAATTGCGATTTCCAATAACTATCGTGAACGCCTTGGCACCACGGAGGCTGGCGGCTACATCTGGCACACAACCGGTTCGGGGAAAACCCTCACCTCATTCAAAGCGGCACAGCTGGCTAGCAAACTCTCGCATGTAGATAAGGTCCTTTTTGTCGTCGACCGCAAGGACCTCGACTACCAAACCATGCGTGAGTATGACCGCTTCCAAAAGGGTGCTGCCAACTCCAACACCTCGACCGCCGTGCTGAAGAAGCAGCTGGAAGACGACGATGCGGCCATCATCATCACCACAATTCAGAAGCTGTCGAACTTCATTGCAGGCAACAAGCACCACGATGTCTACAGCAAGCATGTGGTCATCATCTTCGACGAATGCCACCGCTCCCAATTCGGTGACATGCACACTGCCATCACGAAGGCATTCAAAAAGTACAACCTCTTCGGCTTCACCGGAACGCCCATCTTCGCCGACAACTCCACCAGCGGCACCAAGGCCAACCTCAAAACCACCGAGCAGGCTTTCGGCAAACGACTCCACGCCTACACCATCGTTGACGCCATCACTGATAAAAATGTCCTGCCCTTCCGGATTGACTACGTCAACACCATCTCGGTTGGGAACGTTAAGGACAAGGAAGTCACAGGTATCGATACTGAAGGCGCACTCCTGGCGGAGCCACGCCTGAAAAACATCGTCGACTACACGCTCGAACATTTCGCTCAGAAAACGAAGCGTGAAACCTTCTACGAACACCGCGTTGTCGAGAACGTATCCGCCTCAGCAAAGGCCCGACACCGCGGTCGCATTAAGGAAATAAAGAAAGAACAACGAGTTCGTGGCTTCAATGCTATCTTCGCCACCGCTTCTGTTGAGGCTGCCTACACCTATTACAACCTCTTCAAAGAAGCACAAGCGTCACTGCCGGAAGCAGAGCGGCTGAAGATTGCCATGATTTACTCATTCGCGCCAAATGAGGCCGAAAAGGATGAGTCACCGACGATTCCGTCGTCAAGCGAAAAGAAGAGCGATGTGGCAGCTAATGCTGTGGCCAATGAGACAGGCCTGCTCCTTGAAGAGGGCATGGAGCCAGAGCAGCTGCCCAAGGTTGCGCGCGACCATCTGGAAACGGCGATTGCCGACTACAACGGATACTTCAAAACCAACTACGACACCTCCGCCGAAAAATTCCAGAACTACTACAAAGACCTTTCCCTGCGCATGAAGAACAGGGAAGTCGATATGACCATCGTGGTCAACATGTTCCTCACCGGATTCGACGCCACCACCTTGAACACCCTGTTCGTGGACAAGAACCTGAAGTACCACGGATTGATTCAGGCGTTCTCCCGTACCAACCGAATCCTTAACTCAGTCAAGACTTACGGCAGCATTGTCTGCTTCCGCGACCTCGAAGATGCCACGAATGAGGCGCTGCGACTCTTCGGCGATACCGAAGCAGCGAGCGTGGTGCTGCTCAAGCCCTACGCTGAGTACTTTGCGGAATACGCGAAGCTCGTAAATCAGCTGCTCCAGGAATACCCGCTGGATAAGGCCATTGTTGGCGAGAAAGCGAAGAAGGAGTTCATCAAGCTTTTCGGAGCAATTCTGCGTGTCCAAAACATCCTGACCTCCTTCGACCAATTCGCTGATGACGCGCTGCTGACGCCTCGCCAGGAGCAGGATTACCGCAGTATCTACCTCGACCTTTTTGCGGAATTCCGTACTGAAAGCAACGGGGACCAGGAGTCCATCAACGAAGATGTGGTCTTCGAAATGGAGCTAATCAAACAAGTCGAGATCAATGTCGACTACATTCTCATGCTCGTCGAGCAATACCGCGAAACCCACGGCAGCGACGAGAGAGAAGAAATCCGTGCCCAAATTTCCCGTGCTGCAAACTCCAGCCCATCGCTGCGGAACAAGCGCGACCTGATCGAAGAATTCGTCAACACCGTGAGCCTGACACAGCCCGTTGACGAGCAGTGGGAGGAATTCATCAGGACCAAACGCACGGAAGAACTCAATGCGATCATCACTGAAGAAAAGCTGCGGATGCCCACTGCGCAATCTTTCATTGAAGAGGCGCTGACCACCGGCATTGTCAGCACGCTTGGCACCGGAATTGTTCGAGTTCTTCCGCCAATGTCGCGGTTTACTCCAGGTAATGAGCGTGAAAAGGTCAAGACGCGGGTGCTGCAGCGCATCCAGGCCTTTGTCGAGCGCTATCGGAACTTGGGGTTCGCGCAGGATGATGGAGAGGCGGCTTGATGGGAGCCTGAAGGAGCGGGCGATTGCAGGATTCGACTTTTGCCGGTCTGCCTCCGCGACTCTGCGCCCAAAACTACTTATGTAATTACCCCCGGTTTCTCCCATAACCCCAGGTGAGAGACTACGGCGAGTTAACTTTCTCCCCAGCACCCCTCAAATCACCCCCGGCAATCCGCCATTCGTTATAGAGTGACGCACGACACTTTACGACGAATCTGTGAGGTAAAAACACATGACTTCCGCCACCATTCAGCCGGGCGGCGAAGCCTTCATCTACGAGGCAATTCGCACCCCGCGCGGCAAGGGCAAGAAGGACGGCTCCCTCCACGAGGTACGCCCGGTATCACTTCTCGTCGGCCTCATCGACGAAATTCGCAACCGCTTCCCGGAGCTGGATGAAGAACGCATCAGCGACCTCATCGTTGGCTGCGTCAGCCCGGTCGGCGACCAGGGTGCGGACATTGCCCGCACCGCAGCTCTCACCGCAGGTCTGCCGTACCGCACCGGCGGTGTCCAGATCAACCGCTTCTGCGCTTCCGGCCTCTCCGCCATCAACTTGGCTGCTCAGAAGGTCCGCTCCGGCATGGACGAGCTCGTCCTCGCCGGTGGCGTCGAGTCCATGTCCCGCGTGCCAATGATGTCCGACGGCGGCGCAATGGCAATGGATGCACAGGTCTCGTTCGCAACTGACTTCGTCCCGCAGGGTATCTCCGCTGACCTGATTGCATCACTTGACGGCTTTGACCGTGAGTCCCTCGACGAAATGGCAGCACTCTCCCACGCCCGTGCCGCAAAGGCATGGTCCGAGGGCCGCTTCGACCGCTCCGTCGTCCCAGTCAAGGACGCTAACGGCCTGACCATCCTGGACCGCGATGAGACCATCCGCGAGGGCGTCTCCGCAGAGTCCCTCTCCGGCCTGCGCGCAGCCTTCACCATGATGGGCGAGCAGGGTGGCTTCGACGCAGTTGCACTGAAGAAGTACCCGCAGCTTGAGCGCATTAACCACGTCCACCACGCAGGTAACTCCTCCGGCATCGTCGATGGCGCTGCACTGACCCTGGTTGGTTCTGAGAAGGCCGGCGCAGACATGGGGCTGACCCCGCGCGCACGCGTTGTCGCCACCGCTGTCAATGGTGTCGAGCCGACCATCATGCTCACCGGTATCGAGCCGGCTGTCCGCGAGGCACTGGCCAAGGCCAACCTGACCGTCGACGATATCGACGTGTGGGAGATCAACGAGGCGTTTGCCGCCGTCGTCAAGCATGCCCAGCAGAACCTGGGCATCGACTACGACAAGCTCAACATCAACGGTGGCGCAATGGCCATGGGTCACCCGCTGGGTGCAACCGGTGCCATGATCACCGGCGCCGCAATCGACGAGCTGCACCGCACCGGTGGCCGTTACGCCCTCATCTCGCTCTGCGTGGCTGGTGGCATGGGTGTTGCAACCATCATCGAGCGCGTCTAAAGCAAACCGGAACGAAACTCACAGCGACAATTACCGCGGTCACACCGCGATAACCACAAAGGACTGACTGATTTATGAGCACAGATAACATGTTCCGGTGGGATCAGGACGACGCCGGAATCGTCACCCTCACCATGGATGACCCGAATGCGCCGGTCAACACCATGAACAAGACTTTCCAGGACGACATCCGCGCCACCGTGGAGCGCCTGGAAAACGAAATTGGCGACGGCTCTGAGACCTCCATCAAGGGCATCATCATCACCTCTGCGAAGAAGACTTTCTTCGCAGGTGGCGACATCAAGCAGATGTCCAAGGCCACTGAGGACGATGCAGCTGACATGTTCAACATGGTCGAGGATATGAAGGCCTCTCTGCGTCGCCTGGAGAAGCTCCCGGTGCCGATTGTTGCCGCCATCAACGGCGCAGCATTGGGCGGCGGCCTCGAGGTCGCGCTGGCTGCTAACCACCGCGTTGCTGCCGATGCCCGCGGTTCCAAGATTGGCCTGCCAGAGGTCACCCTCGGCCTCCTGCCGGGCGGCGGCGGTGTCTCCCGCGTCGTTCGCATGCTGGGCATTCAGGACGCGCTGATGAAGGTCATTCTGACCGGCGCTCAGATGAACCCGGGCAAGGCCCTCGCAGCTGGTCTCGTTGACGAGGTTGTTGCTCCGGAGCAGCTCATTGACACTGCCCGAGCATGGCTGACCAGCGAAGATGCCAAGGCCGCACAGCCGTGGGATGAGAAGGGCTTCAAGATTCCGGGCGGCGACCCGAAGACTCCGAAGTTCGCAATGAACCTGCCGTCCTTCCCGGCAAACCTGACCAAGCAGCTCAAGGGCTCCCCGATGAAGGCTCCGCGCCTTGCGATGCAGGCTGCCATCGAGGGCTCTCAAGTCGACATCGACACCGCACTGCGTGTCGAGTCCCGCTACTTCACCGAGCTGGTCACCGGCACTCAGTCGAAGAACATGATGCAGGCGTTCTTCTTCGACCTCAATCACGCTCAGGGCGGCGGCTCCCGTCCGCTGCAGGCTGATGGCACCCCGTACCCGAAGCGCGAGTTCAAGAAGGTTGCCGTCGTTGGCGCCGGCATGATGGGCGCAGGTATTGCATACGTTTGCGCGAAGGCTGGCATGGAAGTTGTCCTGAAGGACATTTCCCTGGAGAACGCCGAGCGCGGCAAGGCCTACTCCGAGGGCCTGGAGGCCAAGGCTCTCAAGCGCGGTCGCACCACTGAGGAGAAGTCCGCAGCACTGCTGAACCGCATCAAGCCGACCGAGTCCTACGACGATCTGTCCGATGTCGACCTGGTCATCGAGGCCGTCTTCGAGAACACCGACCTCAAGCACAAGGTTCACGCCGAAATCGAGGCCGCGGTTCCGGAGACCTGCATCCTGGGCTCCAACACCTCCACCCTTCCGATCACCGAGCTGGCTTCCCACGTCAAGCGTGAGAAGGACTTCATCGGCCTGCACTTCTTCTCCCCGGTGGACAAGATGCAGCTGATCGAAATCATCTCCGGCGACAACACCGACCCGGCAATCCTCGCCGCTTCGCTGGACTTCGCTGTTGCAATCCGCAAGATTCCGATTGTCGTTACCGACTCCCGCGGTTTCTACACCTCCCGCGTCATCGGCACCGTCATCAACGAGGCCCTGCGCATGGTTGCCGAGGGCTACGACCCGGCCATCATCGAGGCCGCTGGTCGCCAGGCTGGTTACCCGGCACCGCAGCTCCAGCTTGCCGACGAGCTGAATCTCAAGCTCATGGAGAAGATCGCTGGCGAGACCCGCGCTGCCGCCGAGGCTGCAGGTCAGACCTTGGACGAGGGCGGCGTGCCGGCTCTGGTCGAGGCCATGCTGCACAAGTTCGAACGCCCGGGCAAGCTCGAGGGCAAGGGCTTCTACGAGTACGTCGACGGCAAGCGCTCCGGTCTCTGGCCGGGCCTGTTCAACGAGCTGCGCGAGGAGCTGAACATCACCCCGATCGCTCCGGAAGACACCGACCTGCAGGAGCTGGTCGACCGCATGCTCTTCATCGAGGCCATCGAGACTCAGAAGTGCGTCGACGAGGGCGTTCTGCTTCACGACGCCGACGGCAACATCGGCTCCATCTTCGGTATCGGCTACCCGGCCTGGACCGGTGGTACTCGCCAGTTCATTAAGAACTACGACGGCGCCACTGTTGTCGACCCGGCCGCAGCTCACCCGGAGCGCCGCGGCGTCGCGGGCTTCGTCGAGCGCGCCGAAGAGCTGGCCGCTAAGCACGGTGAGCGCTTCAACGCTCCGGAGTCCCTGAAGAAGTAAGTTTCTTCGCGCATCCACCCCAGTTGCTGGAATTGTTCCAGTAACCGGGGTTTTCTGCCTTCGAGGCCCTGCAAGGCGCATAGCACCGCTGAACGCACGAGCGCGGCAACACCTGTAAGGACATCCCCGTTAAACTGCGCACATGGCTAGAAACGTCGTTGATCTGCCCTCCGCACTGCCTGAACTCGCTATCGACCAGCAGGGGTTTGACGCCCCATCGCCGCAGCTCGTCGTGCTTAACGAGGAACTCGCGACCCAGCTCGGTCTCTCCCCACAGTGGCTCCGGTCAGACGCTGGCCTGAAGTTCCTCACTGGCCGCGGAGTCGGCAAGGAAACCGATACCCCACCCGGCGCATACACAACCCCGGTGTCCACGGCCTACGCCGGCCACCAGTTCGGTAACTTCGCAGGCCTACTCGGTGATGGTCGCGCGCTCTTGCTTGCCACAGTTGAGGCTGAACCGGGGCTGACTGGACTGCCGGATTACCCCAAAGAGACAACCCGCAGCGACAACACCCAGGCCTACGAGATTCAGGCGAAAGGCACCGGCCCCACACCCTTCTCCCGTGGCGGTGACGGCAAAGCCACGCTGACCTCCGCCCTGCGGGAGTACCTCATCAGCGAAGCCATGTATGCGCTCGGCATCCCCACCACCCGCGCGCTGGCGGTCATCAAAACCGGCGAAGAGATTTACCGCGGCTCGCAAACCCCATTCGACAACACCGACCCCACCACCGAACTTCAACCGGGCGGCATTGTCGTGCGCGTAGCATCCAGCCACCTGCGAGTTGGCACGTTCGAGCTGGTCGCACGCTCCGGAGCGGACACCGGAATCATGGACCGGCTCATCGACTTTGCCGCGCAGCGGCATGGCTACGAGGGTTCGGCGGAATCGGTTCTCCGGGACGTCGTCAAGCGGCAAGCCAATCTCGTTGCGGCGTGGCTGGCCTGCGGTTTTGTCCACGGCGTGATGAACACCGACAATGCCAGCATCGCGGGCGAGACCATCGACTTTGGGCCGTGTGCGTTTCTGGATGCGCACGATCCGCGGGCGGTGTTTAGCAGCATTGATCGCGGCGGTCGATACGCGTTCGGCGCGCAGCCAACAATCGCGGGGTGGAACATGTCGAAGCTCGCGGAGACTTTGCTACCGCATTTCGCAGGCACCCCGGAGGATGCCCTCACACGCGCCCGCGACATCCTGGGAGAATTCGCCGACGAATTCACCGATGCGCTCAGCCGCAGGTGGCTGCCCAAGTTGGGGATTCTCCCCTCGCTTTACGACGACCCGCTGGCCACCCCCTTGGTACAGCAGTGGCAGGCGTTGCTGGCGAAGTTTGGGCTCGACCACACGAATGCTCATCGGGCGCTGATTGAGGTTCTGGCCGATGGTGATGGGGATACAGTTGCTGCGTTGGCTGCGCTGACCAGGCTGACCGCTGATCCTGCGTTCCCCGCCGCCGCGGCTGAGTGGGGGCAGTTGTGGAAGCAGACGCGGGAAGAGCTGGGAATCGACCAGACGACGGCCCTGACACTTATGGAGGAAACGAATCCGCTGTATATTCCGCGAAACTACCTGGTCACGGAAGCGTTAGCGGCGGCAGGGGCGGGGGATCTGACCGACTACCGGCACCTGCTGGAGGCGGTAACCAACCCCTTTGAGTCGCAAGACGTCCCTGCGGGGTTCACGGAGCCGGCACCGCGGGAGTTGGGTGCTTTCCACTCGTACTGTGGGACTTAATGCGCTGCCTCTCCGCCTCCTCCAAAGTCCACTTCCTCTTCCAAAGCCCACTTCACGACACAGGTGTCACCTCGTGCCAGCTGTGGAGGGGGCATGAGGTGACACCTGTGTCGTGAAGTCGCGGATGGGGCCGGACAGGAGCCCGGCGGTGGGACAGCCAGAAATTCAGCAGCCCCAACCCCTGCGGGGGTGCCAGAATGTTACAACGTTGCACCACTGCACAGGATTAACTCCCCAATCGAGGGTAAAAGACACCGTCAAATAAGGGATGATTCGCCTGATTAATACTCATATGTTTTTGGACTTGTATGGTTAGAGACTGTATTGAACGGTCGTATCCAAACCTTAGAGTCCACCACACCCAAGTTGTCACCACCATTGCTTATGCAGGTGGGAGGTGGGTATCTAAGCCATTTGGAGTGAGCCGATCACCAAATTCATATCGCCTATCTGGCAGAATCTAGAAAGGCTCGCGATGCATAGACCCGTTGCCTCCGGCCCCTTCCACACCCGGCAGAAACTCCGGCGGAAGCTCCGACAGCGAGAGAAGTCCCGTGCCACAAAACTGCACGCAACAACGCTCAGCGGAAAAGGAAAGTTCACGCTGCATGTCCGCCAGATCCTGGCGGCTTTGCTGGTAATCGCCTTGCCAGGAAGCGCGCTCGCTGCCTGCAGCACTGACCAGCAACAGGTCGGCGCGGGGTTCATTGTGGTCCAGAACTCCGAACCACAGTCGCCGCTGTACACCACTGACACCAATGAAACCGGTGGTGGCGATATCCTCCGCATGCTCTACTCAGGTCTGGTGCGCTACGACACCGACGGCTCGATGATCCTGGACCATGCGGCAGAAATTAAGCCCAACGAGGACTCGACTCATTTCGACATCACGCTGAAACCGGGCTGGACCTTCCACAACGGCGAACCAGTCACCGCGCAGAGCTACATCGATGCCTGGAATTACGCCGCCTACGGACCGAACCTGCAGAAGCAGCAGTCCTTCTTCGCCAACGTGCAGGGTTTTGATGCTGTTTCGGGAGAAAAGGCCACGGAGAAAACACTCTCCGGCCTGAAAAAGGTCGATGACCTGAGGTTCACCGTGGATCTGACCAACCCAGATTCTTCCTTCCCGCTCAGCCTCGGCTATGTCGCGTTTATGCCGCTGCCGAAGGCCGCGTTCGAAGACAAGAAGGCTTTCGGTGAACACCCAATCGGCAATGGACCGTACAAGATGGCCGAAGGCCGCGCTTGGCTGCACAACAACCAGCTAACTGTGGTTCGCAATGATGACTTCGCCGGTGAGCACAAGGCCCGTAACAACGGCCTGGTATACCGCTTCTACTCGGACGTGGACACCGCATATGCAGACCTCCAGGCAGGCCGCCTGGACACGCTGCCACGCACAATTCCACCAACAGCCCTGGCCAGCTTCGAAACGGACTTCCCCGACTCCAGCGCAAACGTCCCGACCTCGTCTTCGCAGTACTTCGCAATTCCGCGAAATCTGCCAGGTTTTTCGGGTGAAGAGGGCAAGCTTCGTCGTCAAGCGATTTCCATGGCGATTGACCGGAAACTGATCACTGAGAAGATTTTCTTCGACACCCGCACCCCGGCGCGCGAGTTCAGCTCGTTGACGCTCGGCGACCTTGACCCGAACGTACCTGGCCAAGAGGTGCTGGAATACAACCCGAAGAAGGCCCGCCAACTGTGGGCCGAAGCCAACAAAATTGCACCGTTTACCGGCTCGTTCGACATCGCCTACAACGCCGACGGCGGACACCAGCAGTGGGTCGAAGCGGTGACCAACATGATTGGCGAAACCCTCGGCATCGATTCCCACGGCAAGGCCTACCCGACCTTCAAGCAGTTGCGCGATGAAATCTCCAACGAGACCATCACCAGCGGCTACCGCACTGGCTGGTCAGCGGACTACCCGTCAGTGGCCAACTACATGATCCCGCAGTTCGTCACTGGCGGTTCCTCGAATGACTACCACTACTCGAACCCGGAGTTCGACAAGCTGATTCAGGAGGCGGCCTCGGCAAAGAGCGCAGAAGATGCCAAGCCAATTTATGTCAAGGCTCAGTCTGTGCTGATGGAGGACCTGCCAGCGATTCCGCTGTGGTACCCCAATGCTTCGGTGGCGTGGAACCCGAAGCTGCGCAATGCCGTAGTGATGTGGGACGGCATCTTGGACTACCCAATGATTGAGAAGGACTAGCACCATGGGTTGGTATATCGGAAAGAGACTCCTACAGATGGTGCCGGTATTCTTCGGTGCCACACTGCTGATTTATGCAATGGTCTTCGCCATGCCAGGCGACCCCATTGCCGCACTGGCTGGCGATAAGCAGCTGCCACCGGAGCAGGTCGCAGCACTGCGCGCCCACTACCACCTGGATGAGCCTTTCCTCGTCCAGTACTGGGAGTACCTCAAGGGCCTGTTCACCCTGGATATGGGCGAGACCTTCTCCGGTCGCTCGGTCGGCGAGGAAATCGCGCTGGCCTTCCCTATTACGATTCGCCTGGCGCTGATGGCCGTTGCCATTGAGGCCATTTTCGGTATCGGCCTCGGCGTTATTGCCGGTATGCGCAAGGGTGGCTTCTTCGACTCCACCGTTCTGGTGATGTCCCTGCTGGTTATCGCAACTCCGACCTTCGTGCTCGGCTTCGTGGCCCGCTACCTCTTCGGTGTGCGCTGGGAGATTGTCTCCCCCACCGTTGGTAGCGATGCCTCCTTTACCTCCCTGCTGCTGCCGGCATTCGTGCTGGGTCTCGTCTCGGTTGCTTATGTTCTGCGACTGACGCGCTCCGAGGTCTCGTCGGCACGCCATGCCGACTTCGTGCGCACTGCCCGCGCCAAGGGCTTGCCAACCTCTGAAGTCACCCGCCGCCACATCTTGCGTAACTCGCTGATTCCCGTTGTGACCTTCATCGGCGCTGATCTCGCGGCTCTGATGGGCGGCGCAATTGTCACCGAGGGCATCTTCAACGTGCCAGGTATCGGTGGCCTGATCTTCCACGCCGTCCAGATTGGTGAAGCTCCCACCGTGGTCAGCATCGTGACCATCCTGGTGGTTATTTACATGTTCGCCAACTTGCTCATCGACTTGCTCTACGCAGTCCTGGATCCGAGGATTCGTTATGCCTAAGCCAGATTCGACGCAGTTAGATTCGACGCAGCCAGAAAAGCAGTCCAACGCCGCGCATACCGGCACCGCACAGTCCGGCACCACCCAGGCCAACGCCGCACAGGCACCAAACCCGGCGACGAACCCCGACCACAAGCAGTTGCCGGATACCCCACCACTGGGGCTCTGGGGTTCGGCCTGGCAGAACCTGCGTTACCGCCCACTGTTCTGGGTTTCCGCATTCATTATTTTGCTCTCCATCGCAGTGGCCGCGTTCCCGTCGCTGTTCACCTCTGTGGACCCGACGGCGGCAAACCTGCGTGACTCGCTGGCCCCAGCCCGCGACGGCCACCCGATGGGCTTCACTCAGCAGGGCTACGACGTCTACGCCCGTGTCATCTACGGTGCCCGCGCCTCGGTCATCGTCGGCATCGGCGTCACCCTTGCCGTGACCGTGGTGGGCATCATCCTCGGTGCCATCGCTGGCTATCTCGGCGGTTGGGTCGACGCGGTGCTCTCCCGCATCACGGACATGTTCTTTGCCATCCCCCTGATTCTCGCCGGCATCGTGCTGATGCAGCTGTTTACCGAACGCACCATTTGGTCCGTGGTCTTCGTGCTCGCTGCTTTCGGCTGGCCGCAGATGGCGCGCGTGGTGCGCTCCTCGGTGATCTCAGTGAAAAACGAGGAATACGTCACCGCCTCCAAGGCGCTCGGTCTGTCCAGCACTGGCATTCTCTTCCGCCATGTGCTGCCGAACTGCCTCGCCCCTGTCATCGTCATGGCCACGACCTCGCTGGGTATTTACATCGTCGCCGAGGCCACGCTGTCCTACTTGGGCATTGGCTTGCCGACGACCACCGTTTCCTGGGGCAACGACATCTCTGTCGCACAGCAGGTGCTCCGCCAGGCCCCGTCCAACCTGTTCTGGCCAGCACTCGCCCTGGCGATTACCGTTCTCGGCTTCATCCTCATGGGTGACGCTTTGAAGGATTCTCTCGACCCGAAGGAGCGTCGTCGATGAGCACCGACACCAATACTTCCGCAGCGCCCATTCTCACCTTGAAGGATGTCTGCATTGGCTTTCCGACGACCACAGCGTCCGGCCGCCGCAGTAAATCGTTGACCGATGTGGTGCATGACGTCAACCTGGAGGTTTTCCCCGGTGAGACGGTCGCCATTGTCGGCGAGTCCGGCTCGGGTAAGTCCACCACTGTCCACGCCGCGCTGGGGCTGTTGCCCGGGGATGGTGAAGTCACCGGTGGCACCATCACCTTCGATGGCCGTGACATCACACACTTGACGGACCGCGAGTTTGTTAGCATCCGCGGCAACGGCATTGGCCTGGTCCCCCAGGATCCGATGACCAACCTCAATCCGGTGTGGACTATCGGTTCCCAGATTAAGGAGGCGCTGCGCGCCAATAACATCGCCACTGGCTCTGAAGCCCACAAAAAGTCGATTGAGCTGCTGGAACAGGCCGGCCTGCCGAATGCTAAAAAGCGCATCGACCAATACCCGCACGAGTTCTCCGGTGGTATGCGCCAGCGCGCACTTATCGCGATGGGCTTGGCCGCGCACCCAAAGGCACTGATTGCCGATGAGCCCACTTCCGCGCTCGACGTGACCGTGGCGAAGAAGATCCTCGACCACCTCGACAAGCTCACTAGCGAACTCGGCACGTCCGTGGTGCTTATTACTCATGACCTCGGTTTGGCTGCCGAGCGCGCTGACCGACTCGTCGTTATGCAAGCAGGACGTGTCGTGGAGACCGGCCCTGCCCTGGAAGTCCTCACTCGCCCGCAGCATCCATACACCAAGCAGCTGATCGCGGCGGCTCCGTCGCTGGCTGCCCGGCGCGGTGATCGCGTGGTGGCGGCGCCGACGACATCGGATGCGGATCAGAAGGAGATTCTGGTCGCGAAGAACTTGGTGCGCGACTTTGCCATCCCCGGCGACCGTCCGTGGCGCAAGGATTCCTTCCGCGCCGTCGATGACATCAGCTTTACGCTGCGCCGCGGTCGCACCATCGGTATCGTGGGCGAGTCCGGTTCCGGCAAGTCCACCGTGGCCAACATGGCGCTGGGGCTACTCGATCCCACCGAGGGCGAAGTGCTTTTCGACGGTAACCGCGTCCAGGGCCGGAATCGTAAAGAAGAGCTGGAACTGCGGCGTCGCATTCAGCCGATTTTCCAGAACCCGTATGCGACGCTGGACCCGATGCGTACAGTGCACTCCTCCATTGAGGAGCCGCTGCGGATTCACAAGATTGGCACCAAGAAGGAACGTGAACAGCGCGTATTCGAGCTGCTCGACCGCGTCGCGCTGCCCGCGGAGATGGGTCGCCGCTTCCCCGGTGAACTGTCGGGTGGTCAGCGACAGCGTGTGGCGATTGCGCGTGCGCTGGCCCTGAACCCTGAGGTTGTGGTCTGTGACGAGGCAGTATCGGCCCTCGACGTGGTGGTGCAGGCTCAGGTGCTCGAACTGCTCGCTGAGCTGCAGGAAGAGATGGATTTGGCCTACCTCTTTATTACGCACGACCTCGCTGTGGTGCGGCAGGTGGCTGATGAGGTCATCGTGATGGAGCACGGCAAGATGGTTGAACACCGTCCGACCGACGATCTCTTCGACCACCCGGAGAAGGAATACACCCAGCGGCTGCTGGACGCCATCCCAGGTGCGTCGTTGGATTTGGATCTGTAGCTGGGCGGTGCCGCCCGTTACCTTGTGAGTGTCCCCGATAATGG
>NZ_KV787369.1:0-654 GCF_001807075.1 Corynebacterium sp. HMSC14B06
GTAAGTTCCGACCTGCACGAATGGCGTAACGATGGCGGCGCTGTCTCCACCCGAGACTCAGTGAAATTGAAATCGCTGTGAAGATGCAGTGTATCCGCGGCTAGACGGAAAGACCCCGTGAACCTTTACTATAGCTTTGCACTGGACTTTGAATTTGCTTGTGTAGGATAGGTGGGAGGCTTTGAAGCGTGGACGCCAGTCTGCGTGGAGCCAACCTTGAAATACCACCCTGGCAACTTTGAGGTTCTAACTCAGGTCCGTTATCCGGATCGAGGACAGTGTATGGTGGGTAGTTTGACTGGGGCGGTCTCCTCCTAAAGAGTAACGGAGGAGTACGAAGGTGCGCTCAGACCGGTCGGAAATCGGTCGTAGAGTATAAAGGCAAAAGCGCGCTTGACTGCGAGACAGACACGTCGAGCAGGTACGAAAGTAGGTCTTAGTGATCCGGTGGTTCTGTATGGAAGGGCCATCGCTCAACGGATAAAAGGTACTCCGGGGATAACAGGCTGATACCGCCCAAGAGTTCATATCGACGGCGGTGTTTGGCACCTCGATGTCGGCTCATCACATCCTGGGGCTGAAGCCGGTCCCAAGGGTATGGCTGTTCGCCATTTAAAGTGGTACGCGAGCTGGGTTTAGAACGTCGTGAGACAG
>NZ_KV787370.1:0-103297 GCF_001807075.1 Corynebacterium sp. HMSC14B06
CGGCGGCAAAGCCGGGTGCCAAGCCAGCTGCACCGTCCCGTTCGCCGAAGCCGGGACAAGAAATGCCACGCCCGCCGAAGCCTGCTGGCCCGAAGCCAGGGCCGAAGCCAGGCGCACGCGCACCGCGTGTGGCGAACAACCCATTCTCGACCGGCGGATCCTCCCGTCCGGCACCGCGGCCGTCCAACATGCCGCGTCCGCAGGGTGGAAACGGCCGTCCGGGCCCGAAGCCGGGAGCACGCCAGGGTGGCCCTCGCCCGCAGGGTGGAAACGGCCGTCCGGGCCCGAAGCCGGGAGCACGCCAGGGTGGCCCTCGCCCGCAGGGTGGACAGGGCCGCGGTAATAAGCCGAGCGGCAATCGTCCGACTCCGGCAATGATGCCTTCGCACCCGAACCCGGGGCAGATGCCTGCAAAGGCAAGCCGCGGTGGCGGTGGCGGTGGCTTCGGCGGCCGTGGTCGCGGCCCGGGTGGCCCGGGTGGCGGACCGCGCGGTGGTCGCGGCGGACGTCGCGGTGGAACTGCAGGTGCATTCGGGCGACCAGGAGGCGCCCCGCGTCGCGGACGTAAGTCGAAGCGTCAGAAGCGCAACGAGTACGAGGCAATGCAGGCACCATCCGTGGTAGGCGGCGTTAAGCTGCCCAACGGTAAGGGCACGACCATTCGCCTCGCACGTGGTGCATCCCTGTCTGACTTCGCTGAGAAGATTAACGCCGATGCAGCATCGCTGGTCCAGGCGTTGTTCAACCTCGGCGAAATGGTGACGGCAACTGCATCGGTCTCCGACGAGACCCTGCAGCTGCTCGGCGACGAGATGGATTACAAGGTCCAGGTCGTCTCGCCTGAGGATGAGGACCGCGAGCTCCTCGAGTCCTTCGACCTCCAGTTCGGTGAGGACGAGGGCGACGATGAGGACCTGGAGCAGCGCCCGCCAGTGGTAACTGTGATGGGTCACGTCGACCACGGTAAGACGCGCCTGTTGGACACGATTCGTAAGGCCAACGTCGGTGGCCACGAGTCCGGTGGTATTACCCAGCACATCGGTGCCTACCAGGTGCCGGTGGAGCTCGACGGTGAGAAGCGCAAGGTTACCTTCTTGGATACCCCGGGTCACGAGGCGTTTACCGCCATGCGTGCTCGTGGTGCCAAGTCGACCGATATCGCGATTCTGGTTGTTGCAGCTGATGACGGCGTCATGCCGCAGACGGTTGAGGCTATTAACCACGCCAAGGCCGCTGATGTGCCGATTGTCGTTGCAGTCAACAAGATTGATAAAGAAACTGCAGATCCGCAGAAAATTCGTGGTCAGCTGACTGAATACGGTCTCACTGACGAAGAGTGGGGCGGCGACACTATGTTCGTCGATATCTCCGCTAAGCAAGGTCTCAACATCGATCAGCTTCTCGAAGCAGTGCTGTTGACTGCCGATGCTTCGCTGGATCTGCGCGCCAATCCGGATATGGACGCTCAGGGTGTCGCCATTGAGGCTCACCTTGACCGTGGCCGTGGTCCGGTGGCAACCGTTATCGTTCAGCGCGGTACGTTGCGCGTCGGTGATTCCATCGTTGTCGGTGACGCATATGGTCGTGTTCGCCGCATGGTCGATGAGTACGGCAACGACGTCGATGAGGCCGGTCCTTCCCGTCCGGTTCAGGTGCTCGGCCTGACCTCCGTACCGGGTGCTGGTGACAACCTCCTGGTTGTTGACGAGGATCGTACGGCCCGCCAGATTGCAGACCGCCGCGACGCACGTCGTCGTAATGCGCTGCAAGCACGTCGTCGCAAGCGCGTCTCCCTGGAGAACCTGGACGAGATCCTGAAGGAGACCAACACCCTCAACCTGATCCTGAAGGGCGACAACGCCGGTACCGTCGAGGCACTGGAAGAAGCCCTGCTCAAGATCGAGGTCGACGACGAGGTCGCACTGAACATCATCGACCGTGGTGTCGGTGCTGTTACTCAGACCAACGTCACGCTGGCTGCTGCGTCTGACGCCGTCATCATCGGCTTCAACGTTCGCTCCGAGGGTAAGGCCACAGAGGTTGCCAACGCTGAGGGCGTTGACATCCGCTACTACACGGTGATTTACCGTGCTATCGAGGATGTTGAGGCTGCTCTGAAGGGCATGCTCAAGCCGGTCTACGAGGAGAAGGAGATTGGTCGTGCAGAGATTCGCGCCATCTTCAAGTCCTCCGCAGTTGGCCTCATCGCCGGCTGTATGGTCGAGTCCGGCAAGGTCCGCCGCAACGCGAAGGCTCGCCTGGTTCGTGACGGCAACGTCATTACGGATTCGGCGACTATCGAGTCGCTGAAGCGAGAGAAGGACGATGCTACCGAGGTCGCAGCCGGTTACGAGTGCGGTATGGTGCTGTCTTACCCGGACATCCAGGTGGACGACGTTATCGAGGTCTACGAGATGGTCGAGGTTCCGCGCACGTAGCAACGTAAGCTAAACACTGCGTGAACTTTGATAAGGCGCTCCCTTCGGGGAGCGCCTTTTTGCGTATCGTGTTCGTTATGGGCTTCAAAACTAATCTCTTTGCACTCTCAGATGAACTGCCGCGAACGAATATTTTGAATTATCCTCCTGCGAGCGCAGAGGAGACTCTTGCGCAATTGGACAAGATTTGGCCAGGGAAATTCGCCTTTGATTCCGAAGAAACCATTGAGGATGGTCATAATTGGTACTTCCACGCGGTAGCGTTTGGGCCAACGCTGCTTTTCGGGACCGACGACGTATACGACCTTATTGAGGACCCAGCGTTGGCGAACGATCCTCGCGAGAGTTGGTCACTGTGCATCAATAGTGTTGTCGATTTCTGCCACTACAAGACTCCTACCAGGGAATTAGCAGCAAGCTGCGAAGACTATGATTTTGACATGCAGCGGTTTTTCAGCTCTGGACGACTGTTGGATTTCGAGGTACCGTTCGCTAACGGTGAACACGTCGAGGTACTACATCCGACGGATGTGGCTGAATGGGAACAAACCCATGGCAGCGCGGCGCCCAAGGATAAAAATGGTGAGGTAAGTTACCTTTTCCATCCGCTGGATTTAGGCAATGCTGCGGTTAAATGGATTTTCGGCATCGAGGGAGAAACACCATTGCAGGACAGTGTGATGGATTCACTGCCTGACTGCTCTCATGTTAATGGGTTACCGATGTACAACTTCGTGGAGCGCCGTTAAGAGCGTACGGGTAGGCTGCGTTTCAGCTGCGCAATTCCGTAGTAGCGACTCCCCATGCCGTCGATGACATCGATGGTGGTGGCAGTGTTGTCGTGATGATTAATGGGTTAATAACAAAGGGCGAGCGTGCGGCGAAGCAATTGGCTGCACTCGGTAAACGGGTGCGGGCGAAGTCGCGAAACATGCGGTTCGAAGTTGAGTAGTGTTTTGCGTGTTAGTATTAGCAGTCCTTTGTATTGAACCGTTTTGCCGGATCCCAAATGGGTCTTTGTCAGCGAAGGGGCACTTCAGGCCCCACGCTAAATGGGGTCTAGCTACGAATCGTTACGCACAGGTAGAGATAGATAGGGAGTAGCCAAAAATGGCAGATCCAGCACGCGCGCGCAGGCTGTCCAAGCGTATTCAGGAGATTGTCGCCAGCGCAATTGAGCGTGAGATTAAGGACCGGCGGCTGGAGTTTGTGACTATCACCGACTGCCGCGTCACCGGCGATTTGCACGACGCCACAGTTTTCTACACTGTGCGCGGACGTACGCTCGACGAGGAACCGGACTACGAGTCGGCAGCAGCAGCGCTGGAAAAGGCGAAGGGGCAGCTGCGTTCCCTGGTCGGTCGTGGCACCGGTGTGCGCTACACACCGACGCTGGCTTTTGAGGTTGACACCGTGCCGGAGATTTCCGCGCACCTTGAGGAGCTGCTCGATAAGACTCGCGCGCGCGACGCGGAATTGGCTGAGCAGGCTAGAAACGCAAAGCCCGCAGGCGATGCCAACCCATACCGCGACGAGGAGTAAAACTCTCCACCGGCCACATCTATCGATGAAAGGGGCACCCACGTGACAACTTCTCCGCAGGCTCAGGAGCAGGCAGCTCACCAGCTTTCCCAGGCGATTAATCGCCGCATGTCCAAGCCGATTCAGCAGATGCAGGATATGCTTGCCGACGCCAAGAAGGTCGGCGTCATTGCCCATGTTCACCCCGATGCGGATGCGATTGGTGCCGCATCTGCGATGGTCATGGCTCTTGTACAACGTGGCATTTCGGCTGTAGCCAGCTACGGTGAGAGCGATTTGCCAGCCAAGTCGCTGCTGACCATCCCCGGATGGGAGCGATTTGTCGAGTACACGGACTTGGATGAAGACATTGACACGTGGGTGACTGTCGACTGCGCAAGCCCGGGGCGCCTCGGTGCGCTGGAAGATCGCGTGATGGCCTCCGACCGCGTTATCAATGTTGACCATCACGCGACCAACACTCGCTTTGGGTCCGTCAACATGGTTGACGAACGCGCAGAGTCCTCGACCATGGTGCTCCTGGACTTCTTTGGTGTCTGGGGTATCAAGCTGACCACGCCGATGGCTCATGCTCTCTATGCAGGGCTGTTGACGGACACCGCATCGTTCCAGTTCGGCCATTCCCGCATGCACACTGCAGCGGCGCGCCTGCTGGATAAGGGGCTCAATCCGCGCACGATTGGTGCACAGCTGCTGGAAGAACATCCGTTTTCCTACCTTCCATTCCTGGGCAAGGTGCTTTCCACCGCGACATTGGTGCCCGAGTGGGGCGACGGCGCTGGCCTAATCCACGTCGTCATTGAGCACGACCAGACCGCCGAAGTTGGCCACGATGAGATTGAATCGGTCGTGGACATTGTGCGTACGACTAATGCGGCCGACGTCTGTGCCGTGCTTAAGGAGTATGAGCCAAACCAGTGGGCCGTCTCGCTGCGTTCTCGCGAGCTTGTCGATGTCTCCCAGGTCGCCCTGGAAATTGGCGGCGGTGGCCACGAGCGTGCCGCCGGTCTGACTCGGGAGTGCAGCAAGGATGAGCTGCTGCAGGCCATCCTGGACACCAGCGATGTCGCAGCCCAGGCACGCCGAGGCACGAGCGAGGCCTAGGGGATTGTCGGACTCGCGAGAAACTCAGGAGCGCACTGAGATTGAGCAAACTGGCATAGAGCGAACCGGGCACAGTGCGAAGTCAGATGTCAGCCTTCGCGCAATCGTTTCGCTGGCGCTGCCAGCGTTGGGTGTTCTTGCCGCGCCCGCACTCTATGTGCTGCTGGATACGGCTGTCATTGGTCGGCTTGGAGCTGTCCAGCTTGCGGCGCTTGCCGCTGGTTCGACGGTATTTTCCGTGGTAACTACGCAGCTCACTTTCTTGGCTTACGGCACGACCGCCCGATCAGCGCGAGCCTTTGGCAGGGGCAACGTGGACGAGGCGGTTGAAGAGGGATTGCAAGCGACGTGGGTCGCCATCTTTGTGGGCCTTAGCCTCTTTGCCATCATCGTGGGGTTGGCACCAGTATTTACCGGTTGGTTAGCTCCTCATCCGGAGGTCGCTCATGATGCCGGGCAGTGGTTGCGAGTTGCTGCCTTCGCCATTCCGCTGACGTTGATTGCGCAGGCTGGAAATGGTTGGTTGCGCGGTATCCAAAACACCCGCGCGCCGCTGCTATATGTGCTCTCAGGCCTTGTTCCGGCCGCCATTGTGATTGTGCCGCTGGTCCGCGCCTTCGGTCTCGAGGGCTCTGCGATGGCCGTTCTTTTCGGCGAATTGATTACCGGCGGGCTGTTCCTCCGCCGTCTTTTCAAAGAGTGCTCTAGCCGCAAGCTCTCCATGCGCCCGAATGGCGCCATTATCAAAAGCCAGCTGGTCCTCGGCCGCGATCTCATCGTTCGCTCCTTGTCCTTCCAGGTAGCGTTCCTCTCTGCCGCAGCGGTTGCTGGCCGCGTTGGGCCGACCACGCTCGGTGGACACCAGGTCATGCTGCAACTGTGGAACCTGATCTCGTTGGTGCTCGACTCGCTAGCCATTGCTGCACAGACGCTCGTCGGTGCAGCGTTGGGAGGTAGCTCCACGTCTGTTGCCCGCTGGACTGGCAAGCGAGTTACTGTCTGGTCAAGCGTCATTGCCCTCGGCCTAGCGGTTGTCTTCGCAGTGGGTAATGCCAGCATCGTCCGCATTTTTACCGACGCCACAGGCGTGATTGACGCAGTCACCGCAGGGCCATGGTGGATTCTTGTCGCAATGATTCCTATCGGCGGTGTCGTCTTTGCGCTCGATGGCGTTTTGCTCGGCGCCGGCGACGCAGCCTTCCTCCGTAACGCCACCGTTAGCGCGGTCTTGTGCGGTTTCCTCCCACCGGTCTGGCTGGCGCAGGCATTTGGCTGGGGGCTGACCGGCGTGTGGTGCGGTCTCTTGGCCTTCATGATTCTGCGACTCATCTTTGTCGCTACCCGTTTCCGTGGAGAGAAATGGTACGGCATCAGCGCATGAGTGTGCTTGTCGACGTCCAGGAGTACCTGGCCAGGCATTTGCCCGCCCGTAGCCGGCTAGTTATTGACTCCAATGCCGAGCGTCCGTTTAGTGATGCGGAATTGCAGCAGCTCCGTAGCGCTGAGTTCAGGCTGTCTGATGGTGCAGCACCTGTTCGAATCCGCGATTTCACCCGAGGGCGCCTCGCTGCGCATGAGGCGGTGCAACGGCTAGGAGAGCCTGCCCCACATGGGATTGGCATGTCGACCACCGGAGCGCCGCTGTGGCCGCGAGGAGTCGTGGGGTCAATTAGCCATTGCGACGGGGCCGTGGCAGCCGTGTCCGCGAGCGCTGAACAGCTGCAGGGGATTGGCATCGATGTCGAGGTCGAGCAGACTCTAGAGTTAGGAATCATCGAGGCAGTCTTGCGCACTGACGAAGCACGCCTTGACCCGCTGGTGCAATTTAGCGCCAAGGAATCAATGTACAAACTCTGGGAGCCGATAGTCGGGCAGTGGCTAGACTTCGACGAAGTCTCCGTCCAACTGCGAAAGAAACGGATAGCAGCGCGAGGTTTTTCCCGAGGACTCACAGGCGGACCTTTACAGCTAACGTTTCACCGTGAGATTCCCGACGCCTTCTGCGGAGTAAAAGGCTTCTGGGCTCGCGGTGCAGGCATCGTTGCAACCGCGGTGTGGCTCGAGCAGTCTTAAAATCCTTGAGAGGTAGTCACAGCGTGGCCGGGCGCACCACGAAGACCGTCTTAGCCCGTTTGCCAGATTCTGTGAGCAGCGCCGGAACCTTTCCCGTTGGTGACACCGCCGCATAGACTCCAGGTTTTCCGATCGGCTCCAGCCACTTGCCCTGAGCCAAATCAGCCGCCTGCTGTTCAGTAATTTCGCGGGTATCAAAGCAACGCAGGCAGGCCTCGTCCAGACTCATCGGCAGCAAGGAAGCGGCGCGCTCCGGGACTGGGCGTCGCATCTCCGCAATTTCTGGATGGGCGGTGTCGAACTGCTCGGCCTTCGCCGTGAGCTCGTCGATAGTCAACGCCTCATCAATAGTGAAAACGCCGGCGGCAGTACGCCGCAGAGCAGTGAGATGACCACCGACTCTCAGTGCATCCCCCAAGTCACGAGCTAGGGCGCGGATGAAAGTGCCGGCAGAGCAGTCGACCTCCACGTCGATATCGATGCACTCCCCGGGGCGCGAAGGATCGGAGTCGTGGCGGATGTCCAGAACCTCATAGCGGGTGATCGTCACTGGGCGCGCAGGGATATCGCCCTTCTCACCACGGCGGATGCGCTCGTAGGCGCGGACACCGTCAATCTTCACCGCTGATACCGCCGCGGGTTTTTGCATGATTGTGCCGGTGAACTTCGCAATTTCCGCTCGAACCATTTCATCAGTCACCGATGCCGCCGAGGATTCGGAGAGCAACTCGCCTTCGGCGTCGTCGGTAAGCGTGGCAGCGCCGAGTCGAATGGTGGCTTGGTAGGACTTCGTGTCGGCGTGGACATGTGGCAGGAAACGGGTGCCGCGGCCGATGCCGAGGACGAGCACACCGGTGGCCATTGGGTCGAGGGTACCGGAGTGGCCGACCTTCTTGGTGCGGAAGATGCGACGGAGTTTGCCCACTACATCGTGGCTTGTCCAGCCTTGGGGCTTGTCGACGATAACAATGCCGGAGTCTGCAATCGGATCGAAGTCGGTCATAGACGCAATCCTATGTTGCGCTATATGCGGTGTGTTAAACGGTGACCAGTTACACTGGCTCTTTGTGGAGATTTGGTATGGCTTGGACAATGCACCCGAAGACCTGGGGGACACGGTCGTAACCATCGGAGTGTTCGATGGTATTCATCTTGGGCATAAGCGCCTGATAGCTGCTGCGGTCAGTGACGCTCGCGCTCGTGGCGTGAAGTCGCTGTTGATGACTTTCGATCCCAATCCCGTAGCGCTGTTTGCCCCGGATAAGGTGCCGCCGGCACTGTCCACCGTGTCCCGTCGCGCCGAGCTGGCAGAAGCGGAGGGAATCGATGCCATGCTTGTCGTGCCTTTCGACAAGAACTTCTCCAGCATCCCCGCAGAAGACTTTGTACGCACCGTTGTCCGCGACAAGCTGAATGCACAGGCCGTCTTCGTTGGCCAGAACTTCACCTATGGGCAGAAGGCCGCAGGTACCGCCGAGACTATGCCGGAGCACGGCTGTAAGTGTGGGGTCGACGTCACCATCGTCGACCTTCTCGACGTCACTGCCGCGGACTCGACCGAACGTGTTTCGTCGACACGTATTCGCGGTTTGCTTGCCGACGGTGCGGTGTCCGCAGCCGCCTCGTGTCTCGGGTACTTCTACCGTGTCGATGGTGATGTTCTTCCAGGTCAGGGGCGTGGAGGAGCGCAGCTGGGCTTTCCGACCGCCAATATTGACTTCGCTGAGGGCCTGGCAATCCCGGCTGATGGTGTCTACGCGGCATGGTTCACGGTTCAGCCGACGGCAGCCCGCCCGGAGCCGGACCCGAAGGGCGATATCGAGTTTGGGGTGCGCTACCCAGCGGCCGTGTCGGTGGGCACTAATGTGACCTTTGGAGACACTGATCGAACGGTCGAGGCCTACGTGATTGACCGTCATGCGGACCTCTACGGCACCGCTGGGCAGGTTGAGTTTGTCGACCGGATTCGCGGCATGGAGAAGTTCGACTCGGTCGAGGAGCTCATTGACCGGATGAACCAGGACGTGGCAGACACCGAAGCCATTTTGGCTAAGACCGATTAGCTGTTAAAGTAAAACGTCGGCTGTGACTGCGGTCCACAAGCAGTTGCGAGGAACCAGTTGCCAGACGCTGTTTGGTTCCGGGAAAGCCGAGAATGTGGACTGAAAAAACGACCATAATTTGATTCAAGGAGTTAGATTTACATGGCTTTGAACACTGCAGAAAAGGCTGAGATTCTCAAGGAGTTCGGCCTGCACGAGACCGACACCGGTTCCCCGGAGGCTCAGGTTGCACTGCTGACCGCACGTATTCGTCAGCTGACCGAGCACCTGAAGTTCCACAAGCACGATCACCACTCCCGTCGTGGTCTGCTGCTGCTGGTCGGTCGCCGCAAGGGCCTGCTGCAGTACCTGCAGGACAACGACGTTGAGCGCTACCGTAAGCTGATCGAGCGCCTGGGTCTGCGTCGCTAAGGTTCTCCTTAAGGTCCTGTTTGTCAGAGCTTCATTGGTGTAAGTTGCTCTGTTAATTCAAGGCTTTTAAGCTTTTTAGACTCGCCGTTTGGGTTTCCATTGGATGGAAGCTCACGGCGGGTCTTTTTTTTGATCACTTGTCGTTGTGGTATTCACTCATCGATGCGCTGTAGCGTGGCCACAAGTGAATACCTCATCGACAGGTGGAGGGGCTGATCGAAAGCGTGCGCATAAGTGCCGGGGCACCATCGATAAGACACGGTAATTCGTCGATAAGACACGGTAAACCATCGATGAGTCAAGAAAAGTCATCGATAAGTGCCCCCCGCCCCGCAAACTCCTAGAACCCCGCGTAGGTGCAAGAACCCAGATGCAGTGAGAGATCTCCGATCCGTCCAATACGAGAACTTTCCGCGTTAGCTGGTAGAATGCGTGACGCAAACGAAGTTCATTCGATCTTTTACAGGCGACATCGATGATCGCCGCTATTTCTAGGAGTAAGAAACCTATGGCCAACAGCAAGGCTGTTGAATTTTTCTTTGATGAGGATTTCGGTATTACCGAGGCCGTTGCCACCATCGACAATGGTGATTTCGGCACCCGCACCATTCGCTTTGAAACGGGCCAGCTGGCTCGTCAGGCCGATGGTTCGGTGACCACCTACTTGGACGAGGAGACCATGCTCCTGTCCACCGTCACCGCTTCCAACCAGCCCCGCGAGGGCTTTGATTTCTTCCCGCTGACCGTCGACGTTGAAGAGCGTATGTACGCTGCGGGCAAGATTCCGGGTTCGTTCTTCCGCCGTGAGGGCCGCCCGTCTACCGATGCCATCCTGGCATGTCGTCTGATTGACCGTCCGCTGCGTCCGACCTTCGTCAAGGGCCTGCGCAACGAGGTACAGGTTGTTGTCACCGTCATGTCCTGGGATCCGAAGGACCGTTACGACGTTGTCGCAATCAACGGCGCGTCAGCTGCAACTCAGCTTTCCGGGCTGCCGGTCTCCGGCGCTGTCGGTGGCGTCCGCATCGCGCTTGTTGCTGATGACAAGCACCCAGAGGGTGCATGGGTCGCTTTCCCGACCGAGGAGCAGCACGAGCAGGCTCTGTTCGAGATGGTCGTCGCTGGCCGTATCGTCACCCGCAAGCGTCGCGGCAAGAACGTCGAAGATGTCGCCATCATGATGGTGGAGGCCGGAGCAGGGGAGACCGTCGTCAAGCGTATTGCTGACGGTGCACCGGCGCCGACCGAGGACATCGTCGCCGCTGGCCTCGAGGCAGCAAAGCCGCACATCAAGGTTCTGTGTGAGGCACAGAAGGGTCTGGCTGAGCGCGCAGCGAAGGAAACGCAGGAGTTCCCGCTGTTCCCGGCATACAGCGATGAGATTTTTAACGCAGTCGAGAAGAAGTCCGCTAAGAAGCTGGCCAAGCTGCTCACCATTCCGGGTAAGCAGGAACGAGATGACGCCACCAATGAGTACATGGAGGACGTCGAGGGGCAGCTGCTGGAGCGCTTCGTATCCGATGATGTCGACGAGCAAGCTGCATCTAAGCAGATTCGCGCTGCATACAACGCAGTGATGAAGCAGATTGTCCGTGAGAAGATTCTGGCTGAGGGCTTCCGCATCGATGGTCGCGGTGTCACCGACATTCGTGACCTGGGCGTTGAGGTCGGTCTGATTCCGCGTGCCCACGGCTCTTCGCTGTTTGAGCGCGGCGAGACCCAGATTCTGGGTGTCACCACTTTGGATATGCTGAAGATGGAGCAGCAGATTGACTCGCTGACTCCTGTTACCTCCAAGCGCTACATCCACCACTACAACTTCCCGCCGTACTCCACCGGCGAGACCGGTCGTGTTGGCTCTCCGAAGCGCCGCGAGATTGGTCACGGGGCACTGGCTGAGCGCGCTCTGCTGCCGGTCGTGCCGTCCCGCGAGGAATTCCCGTACACCATTCGCCAGGTCTCCGAGGCTCTTGGATCCAATGGTTCGACCTCCATGGGCTCGGTCTGTGCTTCGACTCTGTCGCTGTACAACGCCGGTGTGCCGCTGAAGGCTCCGGTTGCCGGTATCGCCATGGGCCTGGTTTCCGGCGAGGTTGACGGTGAGAACCGCTTCGTCGCACTGACCGATATTCTCGGTGCCGAAGACGCATTCGGTGACATGGACTTCAAGGTCGCTGGTACTGCGGACTTCATTACCGCACTGCAGCTGGACACCAAGCTCGACGGTATTCCGTCGAAGGTTCTGGCCGATGCTCTGTCCCAGGCTCGTGATGCACGTCTGGCCATCCTGTCCACCATGGCTGAGGTCATCGAGTCTCCGGACGAGATGAGTGGTCTCGCTCCGAAGATCACCACCGTTAAGGTTCCGGCTTCGAAGATCGGTGAGCTCATCGGTCCGAAGGGCAAGACCATCAACGGCATCACCGAGGAAACCGGTGCTGATATCTCTATCGAGGACGACGGCACCGTATTTGTCTCGGCAACTTCCGGTAAGGCCGCGGACGCTGCAATCGAGCAGATTAATGCCATTGCTAACCCGCAGCTGCCGAAGGTCGGCGAACGCTACCTGGGCACTGTCGTGAAGACTGTCGCTTTCGGTGCTTTTGTCTCCCTGACTCCGGGCCGTGACGGTCTGATCCACATCTCCAAGCTCGGTGGCGACAAGCGCATCGAGAAGGTCGAGGATGTCATCAATGTCGGCGACAAGATTCAGGTCGAAATCGCTGATATCGACAACCGCGGCAAGATCTCGCTGGTTCCGGTCGAAGACGATTAATGCTTGGCGACGGAGGATGTGCTTTAGGTAGCCTCCAACAACGCGTGTAGCGATGGCGCGGTTAGGTCACAAATTGACCTAACCGCGCTTTTGTTTTGGGTTAATCTCGGGTTTCGAAGGGATTAATTTTCGAACCCACGTGGAAGGTAATTTGCGCATGCAACTTGTCGCGCACGATCATGAATTCATCGACATTGCGGCCGGTGGCTATGTCGCAAGTATTTCCCAGTTCGGTGGTGGACCGAGATCACTGGAGTACTGTGGCCTGCCACTGCTGACTGACTATCCCAAAGGGTTCAATCCACCGTTGTCCGCAGGTACGCTCCTGGCTCCGTGGCCGAACAGGGTCGCTGACGGAGTATTCATCTTTGATGGGGAAGTCCATCGACTAGATATTTCGGAGCCGTCCCGGGCGAATGCTATTCACGGATTTGTTGCAGATCGCGTTTGGTCTGTGGTCGATTCTGATGACAGCAGCGTCACCTTGGGCGTGGAAGTTGAGCCGCAACCGGGCTGGCCTTGGGAACTCGGTATGACCGTGCGCTGGCAAGTCACGTCTGCAGATGGCCTATCGGCGGAGTTCACAGTGCATAATCGCAGCGATAGGGAGTGCCCGTTTGGTCTGGGCTGGCATCCCTATTTAAGCGCGTTGGGCGCTGACTTCGGCAGTTGCACACTACGGTTGCCCGTTGATAACAACCTGCCACTGGAGCCAATTCGAAACTTGCCCGCCGGCCCAGCGGTGCCAGCGGAGACAGTGGTTCCCAGCCTTCGAGAGGGGGTATCCCTGGATGGACTGTGGCTGGATCACTGCTTCTTTGCTGCCGCGGAGGCAGCGGGGAGTCACTCACCGTGCCGTCGTGAAGCACATTTGGTTGGACCAAATGGCAAGGGTGCTGTGCTCTGGGCCGATGATGAATTCCGCTTCTTCCAGGTCTATGTTGCCGACGCTGGACGACGAGAAGGATTTCCTGGGCACGGGAATGCGATTGCGGTGGAGCCAATGACATGTCCGCCGGATGCGCTACGCTCCGGTACCGGTTTGCTGCGAGTTCAGGCTGGAGAGACAACAACTCTTGCCATGGGACTGCGCGCGGAAACGGGCGGAAAATAGTTTTCCCAGCGCAGAAGAGTGCAGCCCCCTCAATCGGGTTAAAACCTTCTTAATTAATTCACCTGGAATTAAGAATGGAAAATACACTTGGGGACGAATGTAAAAGAATAGGTCTTCCTTTTGTTCCGGATAGTGGCTATCTGGCCCCACACTTCGGGGTAGGTCGAGCCACTTTCACGGCCTTGATGGGCGTGCACCAGCCAGGTGCCGAGAAAAAGAAATCCCAATTCGTGCATTTCCTGAATACGTTTTGACTCCCTAATTGTGAGGAGGCCGTCGTGATAGTGGCGCAATCAGCCCTACGGCTCGAGGCATCATGGGTGGATTACTCCATTGTTGCCCTATACTTCCTATTCGTCCTAGGCATTGGCTGGGCTGCACGAGCCAAAGTGTCCAGCTCCATTGACTTCTTCCTCTCTGGGCGCTCACTGCCGGCTTGGGTGACAGGGTTGGCGTTCGTCTCAGCCAACCTAGGCGCAGTGGAAATCGTCGGTATGTCCGCAAATGGTGTGGAATACGGTTTCCAGACCATGCACTACTTCTGGATTGGTGCGGTTCCCGCCATGGTGTTCCTGGGCATTGTCATGATGCCCTTTTACTATGGCTCCAAGGTTCGCTCAGTACCAGAATTCATGCTGCGTCGTTTTGGTCCCGGAGCGCACCTTGTCAACGCGATTTCATTCGCCGTCGCGCAGCTGCTCATCGCGGGTATCAACCTTTTGCTGCTGGCCAAAGTGGTCAATGCGCTACTCGGCTGGCCACTGTGGCTGACATTGGTCGTCGCTGCAGTCATTGTGCTGTCCTACATCACGTTGGGCGGACTGTCCGCAGCGATTTACAACGAGGTACTTCAGTTCTTCGTGATTGTCGCAGCTCTAATGCCACTGACTCTAATCGGTCTGCACAGCGTCGGCGGCTGGTCGGGGCTTAAGGAAAAAGTTGCCACTGAATCGCACTTCCACACCTGGCCGGGCACGGATATTTCTGGTTTTGACAACCCGGTAGTTTCAGTCATCGGATTGGTATTCGGTTTGGGATTCGTGCTGTCCTTTGGCTATTGGACAACGAACTTCGTGGAGGTTCAGCGATCCATGGCAGCCGATTCGCTGTCGGCCGCACGCAAGACTCCAATTATCGGCGCGTTTCCAAAGATGTTCATTCCGTTCATCGTGGTGCTGCCGGGCATGATCGCCGGCGCGACTGTCGCACCCATCATGGATCAGACTGCCAAGCCTAACGACGCAATTCTGTACCTAATGAGAGATTTGCTTCCCAACGGCCTGCTGGGCATCGCTATTGCAGGGCTACTAGCAGCCTTTATGGCAGGTATGGCGGCGAATATCTCCGCGTTCAACACAGTCTTTAGCTACGACATTTGGCAGACCTACGTCGTCAAAAATCGAGCAGATGATTACTACCTCAAGGTTGGTCGTATCGCTACCATTGGCGCGACCGGCATCGCAGTGTTCACCGCATTGATTGCCGATAATTTCGGCAACGTCATGGACTACCTGCAGACGCTATTCGGCTTCTTCAACGCACCGTTGTTCGCTACCTTCCTTATCGGTATGTTCTGGAAGCGCATGACGCCGACAGCAGGTTGGACGTCTCTGCTCGCAGGAACGGGTGCTGCGATTTTGTACTGGTACATCTCCGAGTTCACGTCGGCAAGCGCAACCATCTTTGAGCTGCCGGGGCAAGGCACTGCGTTCGCTGCCGCCTCCGTGGCATTCGTCGTCGATATTGTGGTGGCTGTGGTCGTTTCGCTCATGACAACGCCGAAACCCGATGAGGAGCTGGTGGGCTTCGTCAAGTCCGTCACGCCGAAGGCTCACTTCACAGACGCTGCTGAGGCAGAGCTGCCATTGTTACAGCGAACTGTTCCGCTGGGTATTTTGTGCCTGGTGATGGCCGTAGTTCTTAACATCGTTTTCGCATAGGAGCTAGTGAGAAATCATGTCACGGACACACAACAATTCAACTGTAGAAGCGACTATCAGCACCGGTAATAAGAAAGCAGGTGCCTTTGACATTCGCAATGTCATTGGGGCGCTGCTTGGTCTTTACGGCATCATTTTGCTGCTGTCGTGGCTGTTCCTCGATCCTGGAGTTAACCCGGAGACCAGTGTTGCCAAAGAGCCGATGTATAACCTGTACAGCGGCATAGCCCTGCTTCTCTTTGCAATCGTTTTCTATGCCTGGGCAAAACTGCGCCCAACGGTTGTCGAAGAATCATAAGGAGTAAAAATGACAACCGATGACCAGCCTTCTCACGCTTTTTCGGTAACGCGCACTACGCTTGCCGACGGTCGCGAGCTAATCTACTTCGACGATGAACCGGACTATGTCTCGGGCAAAAAGACTCGAAAGTTAACCGACGAACGTGATTTGCCACAGGCGATTACGGAGTCGGAGCTGCGCCAAGATCCGCTGACAGGTGATTGGTACTGCTACGCGGCGCACCGCATGAACCGCACCTTTATGCCTCCTGCTGGTGAGAACCCACTAGCTCCGACGCTGCCGGAACAACTTCCCACAGAGGTGCCTGCCAGTGACTACGACGTGGTGGTTTTTGAAAACCGCTTCCCTTCGCTTTCCATGCACATGGAAGTTCCGGATGACTTTGCCCAAACTGTCGACGGCGCCGAGATTTTCCCGCGGAAGCCGGCCTTGGCTCGGTGCGAGGTTGTCTGCTTTACCCCGAATGTTTCGGACTCCTTCCGGGATCTGACCTTTACTCGTGCTCGCACCGTTATTGAAGCGTGGGCGCACCGCACTGCGGAACTCAGCAAGCTCGAAGGTGTGAGGGTGGTGTTCCCCTTTGAAAACAGGGGCAAGGAAATTGGGGTAACGCTGCAGCATCCTCATGGGCAGATTTACTCGTACCCGTATCTGCCCCCACGTGCGGCAGCCATTGTTTCACGCGCGAAAGCCCACTTCGAAACCACCGGTCGTGACCTCTTTGAGGATGTCCTGGAGGCCGAAAAGGCTTCAGGTCGACGGATCATCGCAGAAGGGGAGTACTTCACCGCATTCGTCCCAGCTGCAGCTAAGTGGCCAGTCGAAGTCATGATTATGGCTAACCGCGCTGTCGGTAGTTTTCAGGAGCTGACCGATGCGGAGAAGGACGAACTGACAGCAATGTACCTTGACCTGCTGCGACGTATTGACCGATTCTTCTCCGGCATCGACAAAACGCCGTACATCGCAGCATGGAACCAAGCTCCGGTAGGCGAGGATCACCAGTTTGGCCGCCTCCACCTGCAGCTCTATTCCATGATGCGCTCTGCAGGACGCATGAAGTTCCTCGCGGGTTCAGAGTCCGGGCAAGGAGCCTGGATTTCGGACACGACCCCGGAGGCAATCGCTGACCGCTTCCGGGAAGTTGGCCAGACTCGCTGGCTTCCCACTCGCTCCCATAAACAGGCGGTATCTGACGTAACTGAGCAATTCCGCCGCAGTTTCGGTTCGGAACCACAGGGCGTCTTCCGCGCCCCAGGCAGAGTCAACCTGATTGGCGAGCATGTCGATTATGCCGGTGGTATCTGTCTGCCATTCGCGTTGGCACAGAGTACTTTCGCAGCGGTGGGTGCCCAGGCTGCTGGTGACTCGTGGACAGTGCGAGTTGTTTCGGACTTGATGGACAAGGACGACGCCGCAGACGGTGACAAGCCGGTTGCTATCGCAATGTCCGATGTCGGTCCGAACTCTCCTGCAAATTGGACGGGATACGCAGTTGGCACTATCTGGGCTATGCGTGAGGCAGGGCTGTTGCCCGCGGATTGTCCAAGCCTTGACATTGCGATTTCCTCCGATGTTCCGATCGGTTCCGGGCTCTCCAGCTCCGCCGCTCTGGAGTGTTCTGTCGGCGTTGCAGCCTTTGAGCTCGTCCACGGGCGCGCACCAAACGATGAAGAGCAGCAGGGAATTGTTGAGGCGGCTATCCGCGCAGAAAATGAGGTCATTGGTGCCTCTACCGGCGGTCTGGATCAGCGTATTTCCATCAAGGGCAAGGAAAACCACGCACTGGTCATTGATTTTGCGAAGAGTTCTGACCAGCTTGTAAAGGCTGCTTTCGCAGACGAGGACCTAGAGGTTTTGGTAATCAACACCAACGTTCGGCATAGTCTCTCGGATGGTCAGTATGCGACGCGTCGCGGAATCATCGATGCCGTGACAAATGGTCTTGGGGTATCTGATTTCCGCGGTCTGGATGATGCAGTTGGTGCTGCTATCAATTGGGCGAAGGAGAACGTCCCAGCTGAGGCAGATAGGGATCAATGGGTTGATACCGTGGCGCGCCGAGTACGTCACGTTGTTACCGAAATTGACCGGACGGCACAGGCGATTGAAAAGCTTTCCGAGGGGGACTTCGAGGCCTTTGGCACGTTGATGGTGGCAAGCCATCTTTCGCTGAGGAATGACTACGAAGTTTCCTGTCCAGAGCTGGATCTTGCTGTGGACGTAGCGCTTGAGCAGGGGGCGCTTGGTGCCCGAATGACTGGCGGTGGCTTTGGCGGCAGTGCCATTGCGCTGCTGCCACACGACCGTGTCAGTGCTGCAGCGAATGCAGTTGCGTCGGCCTTCCGTGACAGAGGAATGCCGGAACCGGAGTTTTTCGTTGGAAATCCCGGGCCGGGAGCAAGCCGCCTAGTTTAGGCGGTATTCCCCCCCCGGTCTTGGGGGGGGGGCTACTGTAATGCAATCTTCTTCCGCTGCGGCTTGAGCAGCGTGGTGAGGAAGATTAGCACCACGGCAAATCCCGCGGCGGTAAACATCGCAATGCTATAGCCACGAATCAAGTCGTCGGCGGCAGGAGCTGCTGCACCAGTGCCGGACAGGCCAGTGGCAATAACAGCTGACAGCGCCACAAACAGTGCGGTACCGACAGCGCCGGCAACCTGCTGTAGCGTGTTCATGATTGCTGAGCCATCCGGGTAGAGGCGCTTCGGAAGATCACCAAGACCGAATGTGAACAGCGGAGTAAACAGCAGCCCCAGGCCAATCTCAAGGACGATGTGGCAGGCGACAATCCACCATAGCGGAGTCGATGCTGAGATGAAGCCGAGCCCGAAAAGACCGAGGGCAAGGACAATGGAGCCGGGAATTGCCAGTGGGCGCGGACCATAGCTGTCAAAGAGCCGGCCGACAGCCGGTCCCATCAGACCCATAACCAGTGGACCAGGCATCACAATCAAACCAATAGTCTTGACGTCGACACCTCGCAGATTGAGGTAGAGCGGCAAAATGATGATCACACCGAACATCAGCATGAAACCAATGGTCAGAATGATTGTGGACAGCCTAAAGCTCTTTGTGCGGAAGGTTCGAAGATCCAGCAGAGCTCGGTTGTGCGGTGCCAAACGGCGCTGGCGCATGATGAAGAACACCAACAGCACGATGCCGACTGCGCACAGGATTCCGTCGATAAGCGAAAACTCTGCGCCTACGCGGCTCAGCGCGTACACCAGCGGGCCGAATGCGCCGGCACTGAGGAACACCGAGAGGATATCGATGGGCTTCGCGGAGTTTTCCTCAATATTGGGAACGAGGATGACGCCCACTACCAGCACAATTAGGCCGAGCGGCAACATCGTGTCGAAAAGCGCATGCCAATTGTTATTGGCAATCTCCAGAATGAGACCGGAGATGGTCGGTCCGATAGCAGGCGCGACAGCGATGACCACGCTCATTCGTCCCATCATGCGCCCGCGCTCATGCTCCGGTACTACGTTGAGCACCGTGGTCATCAGCAGCGGCAGCAGCACTGCGGTACCGGACGCTTGGACAATGCGTGCGAGCAGAACGATCGCGAAGTTTGGCGCGAAAGCACCGATGAGAGTGCCCACGACGAATAGTCCTTGACTGACCGCGAAAAGAATGCGGAACGGCACTGCCGAAATGAGAAATCCAGTGACCGGAATGACAACTGCCATGGTCAGTAGGAACGATGTTGTCAGCCAGCCTGCGGTAGCTGCGCTGATTCCGAGGTCCGCCTTGATGACGGGAATTGCGACACTCATGACCGTCTCGTTCAAGATAGCCATGAATGCCGCAGCTAGTAGCACATAAATGGCCATGTAAGCGTTTTTCGGCGCTTTGGCCTGTGCTGCTTCCGAACTTGGGCTCAATTCGGAATCTTCAGATTCAGAAACCAAGAGAAGTCACTTTCTAGATATAGGTACTGAAATAAGTAATTTTCTAAGATGTTGCGGCTTAGCGCAAGAAAATCCCCATCGTAAGCCGACAAAACGGCAAAGCCGACGGGGGCATTGGCACACAAGTTGCCCAACACATTCTAAGGTAAGGGATAGAGATGAACCCGTTGGGAAAGGACAAGAGAGCTGTGAGCAATATCAAGGTCGGCGTACTTGGCGCCAAGGGCAAGGTAGGGTCCACCATCTGCGAGGCAGTTGAAGCCGCCGACGATTTGGAGCTGGCAGCGGGTCTCGACTCGGGCGATGACCTGAATGAACTTGTCACCGCTGGTGTGCAGACCATTGTTGACTTTACTCAGCCCGACGCTGTGATGGGCAATCTTGAGTTCTGCATTAAGAATGGTATCAACGCCGTCGTGGGTACCACGGGCTTTACCAAGGAGCGCCTCGATCAGGTGCAGAGCTGGCTTGACGACGCCGACGGTGCCGCCAATGTCCTTGTTGCACCGAACTTCGCAATCTCCGCAGTATTGACCATGAAGATGGCAGAGCTAGCCGCTCCGTACTTCGAGTCCGCTGAAGTTATCGAAATGCACCATCCTTTTAAAAAGGATGCCCCCTCGGGCACCGCTATCCACACTGCTGAGGCTATTGCCCGTGCTCGCAAGGAAGCAGGCATGGGGGAGCAGCCCGATGCCACTGAGCAGACTCTGGATGGTGCTCGCGGCGCCGATGTCGAGGGCATTCCGGTGCACGCAGTCCGTATGACCGGTTCGGTGGCACACGAGACCGTTATCTTCGGCGCTGAAGGACAGTCGCTCACCATCAAGCAGGACTCCTACTCGCGCACCAGCTTTGTGCCGGGTGTGCTGCTGGGCGTGCGTAAAATTGAGGATTTTCCGGGCCTGACTGTGGGACTGGAGCCGTTCCTGGGACTGTAATTGCCAGGAGTTCACTGAAAATGTCTGAAAACGTCACTCTCAAGGCGCAACTGATTGCCTCGACCAATTTCTTCCCACCTGAGGACATCGACTTTGATACCGATGCCGACGGTGGGGAAGCATTAATTGAGTTCTCTGGCCGGGCTTGTTATGAAACGTGGGACAAGCCCAATCCACGGACAGCGACCAATAGGGGCTATCTGCGGCATGTGCTCGAGGTAGGCCACACCTCACTTTTTGAACACGCAAGTGCAAGCATCTATGTCCGTGGGCTGTCGCGCTCGTGTGCACATGAACTCACACGGCACCGTCACTTTTCCTTTTCGCAGTTGTCGCAGCGGTTTGTGCCGACCAGTTCCAACAATGTTGTGGTTCCTCCCGCAATTGCGGAGGACCCGGATCTGTTGCGAGTTTTCGAAAGCGCGGTTGATCAGTCCCGTTTCGCCTATGGTGAGTTATTAGACGCACTGGAAGAGAAGTGGGCCGATGAGCCCAACGCTATCTTGCGGCGAAAGCAGGCACGCCAGGCAGCCCGGGCGGTTTTGCCCAATGCCACCGAAACTCGAATCGTGGTTACTGGTAATTTCCGGTCTTGGCGCCACTTCATTTCGATGCGTGCGACCGAGCATGCCGATGCCGAAATTCGGGAGTTGGCAGTGGCTTGTCTGCGGGAGCTGCAGCGCTGCGCTCCTGTTGCTTTTGGGGATTTTGAGATCAACACTCTGAAGGATGGGTCGGTCGTCGCGTCGAGTCCTTACGCCTTCGAGGGGTAATCGCACGTACAGTGTGAAGATATAGTCGATTGAGATTTTTAAGAAAAGGTAGTCAACAATGAGCACAGGAATTGCGTCAACTCGCGGTGCTGACATTTTCGGCACTGTCGCCGTAGCTATGGTGACCCCTTTTGATAAGGACGGAAACCTCGATGTCAAGGCAGGTGTGCAGCTCGCTGGGCATCTTGTAGACGGCGGCTGCGATGCACTCATTCTGGCCGGTACTACTGGCGAGTCGCCTACTACGACCGTTGAGGAAAAGCTCGAGCTTCTCCGAGCTGTCCGCGCAGAGATGGGCGATAAGGTCAAGCTTGTGGCCGGTGCCGGCACCAATGACACAGCCGGGTCCATTGAGCTGGCAAAGGCTTCTGTGGAGGCGGGCGCGGATGCGCTGCTCGTCGTCACGCCGTATTACTCCAAGCCGTCCCAGGAGGGCCTGTACCGCCACTTTACGGCGGTGGCCGACGCAACCGAGGCTCCGGTGTGCCTGTATGACATTCCGCCGCGTTCGGTTATTCCGATTGAAGTTGATACCATTTACCGGTTGGCGGAGCACCCGAGAATCCAGGCTGTTAAGGACGCTAAGGGGGACTTGGGAGCTGCCGCCGGCATTATCGCTAATACTGATTTGGCGTGGTACTCCGGTGACGATGTGCTGAACCTTCCGTGGCTGTCGATTGGCGCCACCGGGTTCATTTCCGTTATTGGACATGCAGCCCCGCAGCTGCTGGCCGAGGTGCGCTCTTGTTTTGACAAGGGTGACCTTGCTGGTGCGCAGGCAGCCCACGCGAAGATGACTCCGCTGTTTGCCGCTCAGGCTGCACTTGGCGGTGTAAGTTTTGCTAAGTCCGCTCTGCGTCTGCAGGGCATTGAGATAGGAGATCCACGCTTGCCGCAAATTGCAGCAAATGACCAGCAGCTTGAGGTGCTTGAAGAAGCTATGCGGAAGGCAGGTGTTCTGTAGTGGCTGAAGGACGCAATCGCGCCCGCAAGGTAACTCGTAAGGCCGGTCCGCCTTCCGAGTCTGACGTGGCTGCAGCAGAGCAGTCCAAGAACTCTGCATCCAAGGGCTCCGACAAAGGTCGAGCTAACTCGAACGGCTCGAAGTCCTCGCAGCGTTCCGGTGATCGTAAGAACGCCGGCAACGCTAAGAAGTCCCAAGGTTCGTCGAATTCTTCCAACCGCGGTTCTCGTGGTGGTCGCGGTGGCCGTGGCGGTAACCGCGGAAATAATTCGCGGGGTGGCCGTGGCGGGCGTGGCGGCAACCGTCGTAACGTAGTGCAGTCGATGCAGGGTGCAGACTTGACGCAACGTCTGCCCGCGCCGCCGAAGGCCCCCAAGGACGGTCTGCGTGTGGTCGCGCTGGGTGGTATTTCCGAAATCGGTCGCAATATGACCGTGTTGGAGTACAAAAACCGACTGATTATCGTCGACTGTGGCGTGCTGTTCCCGAGCTCGGATGAGCCGGGTGTTGACCTGATTCTGCCTGACTTCTCCTACATGGAAGACAAGTGGGATCGCGTGGAAGCTCTCGTGGTCACCCACGGTCACGAGGATCACATCGGTGCTATCCCTTGGTTGCTCAAGCAGCGCGCGGACATCCCGATTATTGCTTCCCGCTTTACCTTGGCACTGATTCAGGCCAAGACACAGGAGCACCGTCAGCGCCCGAAGGTCATCGAGGTCAACGACACCAGCCACATTCAGCGTGGTCCGTTCGATCTGCGTTTCTTCAACGTCAACCACTCGATTCCGGAGTGCCTTGGCATCGTCATTAAGACCGGAGCTGGCATGGTTGTCCACACCGGTGACGTGAAGATGGACCAGACCCCGCCGGACGGAAAGCCGACTGACCTGCCGGCGCTGAGCCGCTACGGTGATGAGGGAATCGACCTCTTCTTGTGTGAGTCCACCAACGCCACAATCCCGGGCTTCTCCGGTTCCGAGGCGGAGTTGGCTCCGACCCTGCGTCGTCTGATTATGGACGCAAAGCAGCGCGTTATCGTTGCGGCTTTCGCGTCGAATGTCTACCGCGTTCAGGCTGTTATCGATGCAGCTGTCAAGGCTGGACGAAAGGTCGCGTTCAACGGCCGCTCCATGATTCGCAACATGCGTATCGCGCAGGAGTTGGGTCTGCTGACCGCGCCAGAGAACACCATCGTGGAGATGAACGAGGCCGCTCGCATGGCGCCCCACAAGGTCGTGCTGGTGACTACCGGTACGCAGGGTGAGCCAATGGCTGCGCTGTCTCGCATGGCCCGTCGTGAGCACCGTCAGATTACCGTCCGTGATGGCGACCTGATTATCCTCAGTTCTTCGCTGGTACCGGGTAACGAAGAGGCGGTCTTCGGCGTTATCAACATGTTGGCCCAGATTGGTGCCACGGTTATCACTGGCAAGGATGCCAAGGTTCACACCTCCGGTCACGGGTTTGCTGGCGAGCTGCTGTTCCTCTACAACGCAGCCCGTCCGTCGAATGTCATGCCAATTCACGGTGAGTGGCGCCACATTCGTGCCAACAAGGAACTGGCTGTGTCCACTGGCGTGAAGCCAGAAAACGTTGTCCTCGCTCAGAACGGTGTGGTTGTCGACCTCGTTGACGGCCGCGCTCGTGTAGTTGGCCAGGTTCCGGTCGGTAACCTCTACGTTGATGGCGTCACCATGGGTGACGTCGACGCTGACGTGCTGGCAGACCGTGCTGAAATGCGTGAAGGTGGTCTTATCACCGTCACAGCCGTCATCGATAACCGCACTGGTCGTCCGTTGGAGAAGCCGCGGGCTCAGGCTCGCGGTTACTCGGACGACGCCAAGGAAGTGCTCGCAACCGTCGAGCAGGTCGTTGACGATACTCTCTTTGACCTGGCTGGCAGTGGCGAGAACAATCCATACCGTATGGCTCAGGAAGTTCGTCGCCGCACCGAGCGCGTCATTAACCAGAAATGGCGTCGCAGTCCGATGGTTGTTCCGACCATCGTGCCGATGTCCTCAGAGGCAGCCGAAGAGGTCACCGATGAGGAAATCAAGGAGTCGCGCGAAAGCATCTAAGTTTCTAGAGCGTCGTTTAGCGTAAGAGCCCGCATCCACCTAAAGCCGTGTGGATGCGGGCTTCTCCGTGCCTGGTCTAGTCTGGAGCTATGACTTTTGCTGAACGGGAACGTGAAGACCTAGCTAATCTACTGCTCAGCGTCGGCCCCGACGCACCGACCTTGTGCGAGGGCTGGACAACCCGGGATTTGGCCAACCACCTTTACATTCGCGAAAACCGTCTGGATGCCGCTGGCGGGATGTTCGTCAAGGCGCTTTCGGAACGCCTCGTTGCTGTTACCGCTGAGGTCAATCGAATGCCCTACGTCGAAGTGGTGGGGAAGTGGGGCAGTGGTGCTCCGCGATGGAATCCAATGAACTGGGCAGACCGCTATGTCAACACTGCGGAGAACTTCGTTCACCACGAGGACGTCCGTCGTGCCCAGGAAGGTTGGACCGTTCGTCAGCTGCCACCCTCCGGAGTTTCAGACCTGTGGCGCCTGGTCACTACTGCCGGCCGTATGATGTTGCGCGGTTCGACCTCGACCGTGGTGCTAATGCGCGACGACGGGGTTGCGGTGACCCTAATCGACAACAGTGCTAAGGGGGCTCCGGTTGTGACTGTCCGCGGAAGCGTCGGGGAACTGGTGTTGTGGCTCTATGGCCGTGACGAGGTACGCGTCACCATCGACGGCGATGAATCGGGCATCAAGCGCAACAGCCTTTAAGATCACGTTCTCAGTTCTGGACAGTCGTGGCAGCCCGCCTGTTAAACAATGACACGCGTGTGACTAATGTGAAAACGATCCGGTGTTAGCTGTAAGGTTATGGTCATGTCTGCGACCAGCCGAACCAGAACTGACAATCGTCGTGGATCTTCCCGCTCTGCGGAGACAGATGCCACGCGGCGATACCCCGTGCACAGTGCCACGGAGGAATTCGAGCGCACTCCTAGCGCCATGTCGTTCGTGGGCAATAGCTTGGCCAGCGCCTGGACTGAAACTGCCCGCGGCGTGGCCGGTCTTGCCCGTCGGGTAGGCGGTCGCAAAAATAAGCGAGATGAAGAGGAGAATATGTCGCGGCGCGAAAGTGACGCCGATTTTTCGACGAAGCCCCGTAGGAAGCGTCGTAAAGCAGCTAGTGGCTATGACGATGTAATTGAACCGCCGGCACCGGCCTCCGTGCCAGCTGACGAGTTCGACGCAGACTTCGATGAGGGTGGCGAACCGGGATCGAAGGATGGCCTCGCACTACTCGTGCTGGCGTTGGCGATTGTGCTCGCTGGCTCGACATGGTTCCACCTGGCAGGGCCAGTGGGGGAGTTCATTGAAACGGCAGTGCGCACGCTCATTGGTATCGGCGCTTTTGTACTTCCGGTGCTGCTCGGTGTTGTTTCCGTATTAATGATGCTGGATGCTATGCCGCGCCGTGAACGTCTGACACCTACCATCACTGGAGCTTCGCTGATCGTGGTGGGGCTGCTCGCAATTGTGCATATCGGCTCGGGTCGTCCTGCGGACTGGCAGGGGCGACGTGCAGCTGGTGGCGCAATTGGTGGTTATATCGGTTCGCCGCTAGCAGCCGGGTTTACCTCGTGGGTCGCCGTGGTTTTGTTGCTGGGTATCGTTTTTTACGGCGCTCTGGTGCTCTCTGGCGCGACGGTGCGCCAGCTTATCGATGCCACTAAGGAATACTTCAACTTTTCCGAGTGGTCTTCGCGTCGTGCCGGCGACGAGCCGGAATCGGACGATCCCTACGGCAATGTCGATGACATGCTGGAACGTCGTGCGAGCTGGGATTCCGATACCGCATATGCCGATGAGGACTTTGACCAGCCGACGCAGCTAATCGAGCGTCGCCCAAGCCACAGCGGCCGCACGCATCATTCCTCGTCGCGTTCGACCGATCGCTCTGCTTACCGAGCTCCTCGCCGTGGCGCGGATAGCCGTATGTCTGCACCCGAACCCGCGCCTTACGACGAACCGGATGCTGACGGTAATCTCTACGATCTTTTGGACGAAGAGCCGCAGAGGACTCGACAGGCTCCGCGACCTGCCCGTCAGGTTGAGGATGTCGACTACGATTCGGCAAAGACCACAGTGTTTGATGTCCGGCATGGGGCACAGCACTCCAACCGAGTCTCCCCGGTGGAGCCGGCGTTTCCGGCGGCTGAGTACGTGGAGGAAACTCAGTCGGATGCTGTGCATCGGGACACCGCCGAAACGGAATCGACTATTCCGGCTGTCGGGGGCACGAACTACCACGCTGCCGACGAGGAGTATGACGAGTACTCCGAGTACCCGACGCAGGAGGCTGCTGCAGCGAGCAGCAGCGAACGCAATCGTGTTTCCGCTTCCCGAGCTCCGAAACAGCCCGTTCAGTCTGAGACCGTAGCGCCGGAGAGTGCCCCGCAGGGCGAGTCGTCTGTCGACGATTCGCGGGATGCGGTTTCTGAGGCTACGCGCCGCACCATGGATGCCATTGCCGCTCGTTCTGGCATCGATGCCTCTAAGATTCCGGCCACAACTCCGAAGTCTGAATTGGAAAAGGACGCCGAGGGTACGTCCGCTTCGTCGGCATGCACGCCGGAGTCTGACTACCACCTGCCATCGACTAACTTGTTGATCCCAGGTGAGCGCCCCAAGACACGTACGGCGACGAACGACCGCATGATTGAAGCGATTACTGAGGTATTCGCAGAATTCAAGGTCGACGCTGCGGTGACTGGTTTCTCTCGCGGTCCGACGGTGACTCGCTACGAGGTCGAGCTTGGCCCGGGCGTGAAGGTCTCGAAGATCACGAACCTCCAGTCCAACATTGCCTATGCGGTAGCGACCGACAATGTCCGCCTACTGACTCCGATTCCGGGCAAGTCAGCCGTTGGTATCGAGGTACCGAACAACGACCGTGAGATGGTTCGGCTTGCCGACGTACTCAACGCGCCCAAAACCGTTGCGAACGATGACCCGATGCTGATTGGGCTCGGTAAGGATATTGAGGGCGAGTTTATCTCGTACTCCATCCAGAAAATGCCGCACCTTCTCGTTGCCGGTTCGACCGGTTCGGGTAAGTCCGCGTTCGTAAATTCGATGTTGGTTTCGCTGCTGACTCGTGCGACCCCGGAGGATGTCCGCCTGATTCTGGTGGACCCGAAGATGGTCGAGCTGACTCCATATGAGGGGATTCCTCACCTGATTACGCCAATCATCACTCAGCCGAAGAAGGCCGCGGCGGCTCTGCAGTGGCTGGTTGAAGAGATGGAACAGCGGTACATGGACATGAAGGCCGCCCGCGTCCGTCACATCAAGGACTTCAACCGTAAGGTCAAGTCCGGTGAGATTACGACGCCACTTGGCTCGGAACGCGAGTACCGTCCGTACCCGTACATTGTCTGTGTCGTCGACGAGCTGGCAGACCTGATGATGACCGCACCCCGCGATATCGAAGATGCGATTGTGCGCATCACGCAGAAGGCCCGTGCCGCCGGTATCCACTTGGTGTTGGCTACGCAGCGTCCGTCTGTGGATGTGGTCACCGGTTTGATTAAGACGAACGTGCCATCGCGATTGGCATTCGCTACCTCGTCACTCACGGACTCCCGCGTCATTCTTGACCAGGGAGGTGCTGAAAAGCTCATTGGTATGGGCGATGGCCTGTTCATTCCACAGGGTGCAGGCAAGCCGCGACGGCTGCAGGGTGCCTTCGTCACAGACGAGGAGATTCAGGCAGTAGTCGATGCGGCTAAGGCACAGGCCGAGCCGGATTACACCGAGGGGGTCACAGAGGATAAGAGCGCTGAGGCTGAGCGCAACATTGACCCCGATATTGGAGATGACCTGGAAGATTTGCTTCAGGCAGTCGAGCTGGTGGTCACCGCACAGCACGGGTCGACCTCGATGTTGCAGCGCAAGATGCGAGTCGGCTTTGCCAAGGCTGGTCGACTGATGGACCTGATGGAAACTCGCGGAGTGGTCGGGCCATCAGAGGGCTCTAAGGCACGTGAGGTGCTGGTCAAGCCAGAGGAGCTCGAAACCATTAAGTGGATGATCAAGGGCGCAAACCCGGAGGATGCTCCTAAGGAAGAAGTAAACGTAGTCGACGCTGATCCGAATCAGTCTATGGCGTAGGACGACCCAGCCTTACCGCCGTTTCTGATTGCGTGTATAGTCGGCACACGTGGAGGGGAGTATCCCCGGTAAAAGTGGATGTTTTCCGCTAGCCCGTGACGGTTATCGTCAGCACGGATTGGACGCACAGACTCGTCTTGCGCACATCGAATCCCGGTGCCGTCACTTTTGCCACTATGGCAGAAGCAGGAGAGACCTCCGGTTCATGTTCGCACGACCGGAGGTCTTTTTTTAATATGCATGTCCCCGCATTGGTATGGATTATCACCATTGTGGTCGTCATGGGTTTTATCGCCTTTGACTTCTATGCACACGTTCGCACGCCGCATAACCCAACTATGAAGGAAGCCGGCATCTGGACCGCTTTCTACGTAGTCTTGGCATTAATTTTCGGCGGAATGGTGTGGTTGTTATGGGATCACCACCGAGGCATTGAGTTTCTATCGGGCTATATCACCGAAAAGGCGCTCAGCGTAGACAATCTATTTGTCTTTGCACTCATCATCGGCGCATTCAAGATTCCGCGCCAGTACCAACAAAAGGTTTTGCTGTTCGGTATTGCGATGGCGCTGGTATTCAGAGGCCTGTTCATTTGGGCTGGTGCGGCAGTTATTGCCAAGTGGTCTGACGTTTTCTACCTGTTTGCAATCTTCCTGATTTACACGGCTATCAAGACGGTGTACGACGAAGCCGTCGATAAGCCGGAACCCGATCCGTCGGATATGAAGCTGATTCAATGGCTGCGTCGAATCGTCCCAATTTCGGACCATTACAACAAGGACAAGCTGACTGTTAAGGAAAACGGCAAGCGTTACTTGACTCCACTTGCCATCGCGCTGGTGTCCATCGGTTTTATCGATGTGATGTTTGCGTTTGACTCTATCCCGGCTATCTACGGCCTGACGGATGAGGCATATATCGTCTTTACTGCAAATGCCCTTGCTCTCATGGGGTTGCGACAGATGTACTTCCTGCTCGACGGTCTGCTGGATCGCTTGGTGTACCTGGCTTATGGCCTGGGTGTCATCCTGGCCTTTATTGGTGTGAAGTTGCTGTTGCACGCACTGCATGAAAACAACCTGCCGTTTATCAACAGCGGTGAGAACGTGTCGGTGCCTGAAGTATCGACCTGGGCGTCGCTGGCGGTCATCGTCATCGTTCTGGTGGTGACTGTCCTGGCATCGTGGCTCAAGAGCAAGCGTGATGAAAACATGGGTGCGATTGCCCTTCCGCGTGTTCACCACGATGATGATGGAAGCCGCGATGGCCTCGGCTCTCACGCCTCCTCTACTTCTGTCAGTGAGGGGTCAACGTCGGCCGGAAGCGAAACTAACGGTTCACACACCGGTAAGAACGAGCCTGGGCGTTAATCGAACACGATTGTGAGATAAGGTAACAACTGTGACTGCTCCAAGTGCTGATACAAGCCGTGTTTCCAACTGGAACTTGCCCAATTTCCTGACCGTGCTTCGCATCCTCGGAGTACCGGTGTTCCTGTGGGTACTTCTTCAGGAGGGCGGCGAAGCCACCAATTGGCGCTGGTGGTCGTTTGTCGTATTCGCGCTTCTGATGGCGACTGACAAGTTGGACGGGCACCTCGCACGTAGCCGTAACCTCATTACCGACTTTGGCAAGATTGCCGATCCGATTGCCGATAAGGCTCTAATGCTGGCTGCGCTGATTGGTATGAACATCATCGACATTCTGCCGTGGTGGGTGACTGTCATCATCGTGATTCGCGAAGGTGGCATCACCATCTGGCGTATGTTCGCCCTGCGTCAGGGGCGTGTTGTTCCGGCTTCTCGGGGCGGCAAGATAAAGACGGTCCTGCAGTCTGTAGCAGTGGGGCTCTTCCTGATGCCAGTGGACTGGTTGTTCTGGCCGTCCTGGATTGTGATGGTTGCCGCCATTGTCGTCACCGTCGGTACTGGTATCCAGTACATTGTGGATGCGCGAAAGGTCTCGTAGAGAAATTAAGTGGAGGGTAAAGCTGTGAACACAGTCGAACGCCTCGCCCAGAGCGACGAAAACGCTGACGGTGTCGATGGCGTTTCGCTTCAACTCGTCCAAACGCTTACGGCTCGTGGCGAGACTTTTGCAGCCGCAGAATCACTTACCGCAGGTCTTCTCTGCGCTACAGTTGCCTCCGTACCGGGAGCCTCCGCCGTTCTCCGCGGTGGCGTGGTCACTTACGCCACTGACACGAAGGCGTTGCTTGCCGACGTGCCAAAGGATGCTTTGGCCGCATATGGCCCCGTGTCCGAGTTGACGGCCCGGTATATGGCACTTGGAGTGGCAAATAAAGCAGTGGCGGACTGGGGGATTTCGCTAACTGGCGTTGCTGGTCCAGCGATGCAGGATGGGCACCCAGTAGGTGAAGTCTGGTGTGGTCTGAAACCGCCGGGAGTTTCGTACCTTGATGGGGTAACTGCTGTTAGGTTGCCGGTGAATAAAGAGGGGTCGCGCGCGGAGATTCGTCGTCAAGCAGTGGTATTGGCGTTAGAACTGTTGTTGCAGAATCTCGACGGTGAGTAGAATTTTTGAAAATTGGGAACAGGTCGGCCTTCTAAAGCGTTAGAGAAAGTGATGACCAACAATACTGCACTTATGACCATTCGCTACCCAGAGGTAGATAGCGCTGCCGCTTTCGAAGCTTCCATGGATGCCACAGCACCGTCGGCGCGGGTGGCTGTAGGGGAGCAGCCTGGATCGGTTGCAAAGTTAACGGCACAGGATTTGGCGGAACGGGGAGAATCCCGTGAGCCACTCCTGCGAGAGGCACTGGGGGAGACGCTGCGTGATATCCGTTCGCGCAGTGGACAGACGCTGCGTGAGCTTTCTGAAAATGCGGCTATTAGCCCTGGTTATTTGTCTGAGCTTGAGCGTGGACGGAAAGAAGTCTCATCTGAGCTGCTGGCGTCGGTATGCGCGGCGCTTGGTGTGACGGTGTCGGATTTGATGATGGAAGCAGCCACAGCGATGGCCCTGCATTCGGCGAGCCCAGAATTGGCAGCGATGTAGAAATTGGTTGCGGCGGTGGAATTTCATTCCATTGCTCCGGTACTTAGCACCCGAAGACGCTCGGCTTTAGTTAAGATTGGGTGCGCGATAAGCACAGACCTGCTTTGAGGTAGTTGCAATAAGAAAGGTGTATGGGACGCTATGGCTAATCCATTTGTAAAGCTGTGGAATTACTTGATGGCCGCTTTTGATTCCAAGATTGAGGAAAACGCTGATCCGAAGGTGCAGATTCAGCAGGCTATCGAGGATGCCCAGCGGCAGCACCAGGAACTATCGCAGCAGGCAGCGGCGGTGATTGGTAATCAGCGCCAGCTGGAAATGCGCCTTAACCGTCAGCTCGCTGAGATTGAGAAGCTGCAGGGGAACACTCGTCAGGCATTGCAGCTCGCTGACAAGGCTCGTGCTGAGGGGGATACTGCCAAGGCTACGGAGTATGAGAACGCAGCTGAGGCTTTCGCAGCTCAGTTGGTTACTGCTGAGCAGTCGGTAGAAGATTTGAAGGCTCTGCACGATCAGTCGCTGCAGCAGGCGGCTCAGGCTAAGAAGGCCGTCGAGCGTAATTCCATGCAGCTGCAGCAGAAGGTCGCGGAGCGCGCAAAGCTCCTCAGCCAGCTGGAGCAAGCAAAGATGCAGGAGAAAGTCTCTGAGTCCCTGCAGTCGATGAATCAGATTTCTTCGGGGGCTACACCTAATCTGGATCAGGTTCGTGACAAGATTGAGCGTCGTTACGCTAACGCTCTTGGTCAGGCCGAGCTAGCTCAGAACTCGGTTCAGGGGCGTATGGCTGAGGTAGAGGCCGCAGGCGTTCAGCTTGCTGGGCACTCTCGCCTGGAGCAAATCCGCGCAGAAATGAACGGTGGCAACGAGCTCTCTGGTGGCGAGGCTCAGAAGTCCATCGAGGGAAGCGCTGCCTCCAACGTTGACCCTGCTGTTGCTGAGCGCATGCGCCAGCTGCGTGAGGGCAATTAATTCTCCTACTCACCTTCACCACGTGCGATTAGCGAATCACCCATTGCCTTCGAGCGATTAATGGTTCGGATGACTACTGGTACGCCGAAGGCAATGATTGAGCCGGCAGCCCCTCGTGCTTTTCGAGCTTCCAGTACCTCGGCAGCGGCCATAACCTGAAGCGGAATCATACGCAGCGTCAGCGATAGTGCGAGCGCGATGGTGTCGACTGGTAGGCCGAAACGGGCGAACGGCTGCATCGCAGTGGTCAAAGTATCCATGATGTCGCTGACGCGGGTCGTCAGCGTTAGCAATATTGCCGCTGCGATTGCGGCGAGAAGCGCGAGGAAGGTCGTCAGCGCTTGCTCACCTCCGGCGCGCCACCACAGGAGAAGCGAAAGCAGCGCCAAAATGATGACGGCTCCACGGAGCTGTCGGAAAGCAACCATTGGTGGCACCTTGGCCACCGCATAAGCAAGGGTGATAATTGCCAGGGCAATCGCCCCGCCTAGCCAGGTATCCACGAGAATCCCGGTGAGCAATAAAAATGCGATGACAATGATGAGTTTGGGGGCCGTCGGGAGCCTGTGCACAGGCGACTTATGGTTTAGGTAAAGCCCTAACGGGACATCGGCTGGATGAATCATGAGCGGCCTTCTTCCGCACGAGTCATATCGCTGACGTATCGGTCAATAACTTCCTTCGGCGCACCGTCGTCGACGATTTCTCCTGCGCTTACGCGGATAACCCGGTCGAAGTCCATAAGAAAATCCAGATCATGAGTGACCACGATAATTTGCTGCTCAAGCTGGGCGAAAATACTCCGAATGTGGAGACGATTGCGCAAGTCGAGGAGCGTAGTGGGCTCATCGGCAATAATGGTCGTGGGATTAAGAATTAACACTGCCGCCAGCGCCAGTAGCTGTTTTTGTCCACCCGAGAGCAAGTGTGGCGAGGCGTCAGCATGATTGGCGAGCCCAAATCGCTCAAGAGCTTCCTGCACCAGCTGGTTGCGCTCATCCTTTGGCAGTTTTCGCTTGCGTAGTGAAAAGGCAATGTCCTCTGCGACTGTCGGCATCACAATTTGGTTATCCGCATCAGAAAAGATGAAGCCGACATTCTTGCGAATTGCCTTTGCCTGCTTTGCGACATTCATGCCCTCATACGTGACCGTGCCACCAGTGACCGGGCCCAGGCCGTTAATGAGTCGCACCAGCGTGGACTTACCGCCACCGTTTTCGCCGATAATGCCAATGCGGTTCTCTGTGAGAGTTAGCGTGGTCGGCTTCAGTATCTGGCGTCCCGAATAGGTTGCGGACGCGCGGTCAAAAGCGATGGTGGGCATAGTGCGACTCGAGACCCTTTCTAATTCTGTGGGGTTAATTGCCCGAGGTGGCTGCTTCCTTAACCAAACGACTTTGCTTACGGTTGGCAGCGTCGGGAAGCAAATCAGGGAAAGCCTGCAGTACGGCAGTAGCAATAAGCGCGGCTACGACAACCTTTGCCACGTCGCCTGGGATAAACGGGACGTTGGTAATCAGTGCGTCGGTGAAGCTAAGTCCCATACGCCAAGTCAATCCGACAGATCCGAAGAAGTACTGTAGTAGAACTCCGACGAGGCCTGCGCCGATGAAGACGCTGATTCGTGAAACCTTCGCCCGTGGTGCTTGCTGGGCAATCGCGCCGATTGCGAAACCGGCAATTAAATAGCCGACAATGTAACCCACGGTAGGGCCGGGGAGTGCGGCGAGAAGTGGTTTCCAGCCCGCCATGTTTGGGACACCCACGAGACCAACAGCCAGGAACAGGGTAGTGGCGAGGCCGCCACGTTTGAATCCGAGAATCATCCCGGCCAGTGCGATGCCCATGTTCTGTAGCACGATTGGCACGCCGAGGCCGCCAACGGGAATGGCAATGCCGCCGAGCACGATGATTAGTGCTGCGAAAGCAGCGATAATAGTGAGGTCATACACCTTGGAATTATTCACAGCTCTCATCTTAAACCCCTGAGTTGAGCACTGTTCAGGCAGGGGGCCGGGGATTCGTCTATGCAAAAAGGCGCCCAGGTAGGTATCAGTGACAGGTATCTTGTACGTTGGTCTCATGCGATTGGCCGATTTTCACAACTTCGTCAACCACGAATTTGGGCCTCAGCACGGCCCGTGGCTGTTGCATTCCCACGTACTGATGGAATATGGAAAAACTCCCGCGGAACTGCTCGAGGACGGGGTCGAACCTCGGGATATCTGGTGGGCGCTGTGTAGGGAACACGATATTCCTGAAGACCGCTGGTACGGTCCTGACGAATAGGTTCCGGCGTAGACGACGGTGAATGCTTGCCGACGGCTCTTGCGTGTCGTTGCCATTCGAACAGGGTTTCGCATATTATCGAAAGTGCTGATGAAGTCAATCCGTCTGATTCGGTATAACTTCCGGGTGTAACCGGCAGTAGAGGTGTCGCGGACCAATTTGGAACCGGAACGGCTAGTTTCGCGCCTAATTAAGTGTGAGCGAAGTTTCTGTTTTGGATGAAAATCGGGAGACACATTCTCTGAGTACGGCTCCAGAACCCGATACCGTACGCGACAATGACCGCGACAATGACAATGAGGAAGAACAACGAACTATGGCTCGTAAGAAGGCTACGGCTTCGAACCAGGGCAATGATCGCCTGAAGGCGCTCGATGTAGCTCTGGCGAACATTGAGAAGGACTTTGGTAAGGGTGCAGTTATGCGCCTGGGGGACGACAATCGTCCTCCAATTCAGGTTATTCCCTCCGGCAATATCGCTATCGACGTGGCCTTGGGCCTGGGCGGGTTCCCGCGTGGTCGTATCGTAGAAATCTATGGTCCAGAATCCTCAGGTAAGACCACAGTCGCACTGCATGCTATTGCAGAGGCGCAGCGGCAGGGCGGTATTGCCGCATTTATTGATGCGGAGCATGCGCTGGATCCGGTTTATGCGCGCAAGCTTGGAGTAGATACGGACAACCTTCTGGTATCCCAACCAGATACCGGTGAGCAGGCACTTGAGATTACAGATATGTTGGTGCGTTCCGGTGCTATTGACATCATCGTGGTTGACTCGGTGGCCGCGTTGACTCCGAAGGCTGAAATCGACGGTGAAATGGGCGATTCCCACGTTGGCCTGCAGGCGCGGTTGATGAGTCAGGCGCTGCGCAAGATGACTGGTGCGCTGTCCCACACCGGCACCACTGCCATCTTCATTAACCAGCTGCGTGAAAAGATTGGCGTCATGTTCGGCTCTCCTGAGACCACCACGGGTGGTAAAGCACTGAAGTTCTACGCTTCCGTTCGCTGTGACGTACGCCGAATTCAGACGTTGAAGGACGGCCAGGATGCGGTGGGTAACCGCACGCGCTTGAAGGTAGTCAAGAACAAGGTGTCGCCGCCGTTCAAGCAGGCAGAGTTTGACATCATCTACGGCGAGGGCATTTCGCGTGAGGGCTCGTTGATTGACATGGGCGTTGATAACGGCATTGTCAAGAAGTCCGGTTCGTGGTTTACCTACGAGGGCGATCAGTTGGGTCAGGGCAAGGAAAAGGCTCGTATGCACCTGCGCGAGAATCCAGAAATTGCCCAGGAAATCGAAGTCAAGATCAAGAAGAAGCTCGGTGTCGGGGAATTCGCGGAGGTCGAGGATGAGACCGATATCGATGCCCCTGTCGATGTCGTGCCGGACATCGACTTCGATGATTTGGAAGACTAGCTAGCTCACGGCGTAGTGCCGCGACACACGAAAAGAGAGGACCGTGGAGGATCGTAACGGCCGCGATGTGCGGGAGACTATCGAAAAGCTTGCTCAGCAGATTGCGGAAGCTGACGGTGGTTCGCTCTACGATGCGGGTCGTGAGGAATCCAAGGCCCCGATTCGTGCTAAGGCACTGCGCTTGCTCGATCAGCGAATGCGTTCCCGCAAGGAACTCGTAGAAAGGCTCGAGGCAGTCGAGGAGTTTCCAACCTCGATGATTGAAGAAGTCGTTGATGACCTGACCCGAAGTGGATTGGTTAATGACGAGCTTTTCGCATCCGAATGGGTGCGGCAGCGCTTTGCCAGTCGCGGCAAGTCGAAGATGGTTTTGAACCGGGAGCTGCAGGAAAAAGGCATTGATGCTTCTCTTCGTGCAGATGCGTTGGAGCAGATTACGCACAACGCGGAAGAAGAAGTCGCCCGGAAGCTAGCGGCGAAGAAAGCGGCCACTATTAAAACAGTGGCACCTGACTTCAACTCCAAGCAAAAGGATTTACGCAAAGTCGTCGGTGTGCTGGCGCGGCGCGGTTTCCCCTCTGAATTGTCCATGAGCATTGCTCGGGATCAGTTAGAAGAGCGATACCGGGAACTCGAAGAGGACACAGATTAGCGCCGGTGCCACCGCACGCCGGATTAGCACGCCGGCTGCGGACCCGTCAGGTTTAAAGGGGTCGCTGATTGGGGAAATGGGCCATAAACAGCTAACCTAAACTGCCGTGACTACCCCTTCTTTGAACTCTCAGCAGCAGTCTTCGCCTCGCACATATGAGGTACGTACGTTCGGTTGTCAGATGAACGTCCATGACTCGGAACGACTGTCTGGCTTGCTGGAAGAAAACGGTTATGTAGCGGCTGCAGAAGGCGATAATCCTGATCTGGTCGTTTTCAACACCTGTGCCGTTCGAGAGAATGCGGACAATCGCCTCTATGGCACATTGGGACAGCTCAAACCGGTCAAGGATGCTCACCCAGGCATGCAGATTGCCGTCGGTGGCTGCTTGGCCCAGAAGGATAAGGACGTCGTCGTAAAGAAGGCCCCATGGGTGGACGTAGTCTTCGGCACGCATAACTTGGGTTCGTTGCCAGCTTTGTTGGAACGCGCCGCTCATAATGACCGGGCTGAAGTCGAGATTAAGGACGCGCTGGAAGAATTTCCCTCGGTGCTGCCGGCCAAGCGTGAATCCACTTACGCAGGTTGGGTGAGTATTTCCGTAGGCTGCAATAACACGTGCACCTTCTGCATCGTCCCCAGTTTGCGTGGTAAGGAACGCGATCGTCGTCCGGGCGAGATTCTCGCTGAGGTACAGGCACTCGTGGAGCAGGGCGTTACTGACGTCACCCTCCTCGGACAGAATGTCAACGCCTATGGTGTTAACTTCGCCGACCCTGACATGGAACGCGACCGCTCGGCTTTTTCCAAGTTGTTGCGCGCCTGCGGCCAGATTGAGGGGTTGGAGCGCGTGCGCTTTACGTCTCCGCACCCAGCTGAGTTCACCGATGATGTCATCGACGCTATGGCGGAGACACCGAATGTGGTTCATCAGCTACACATGCCACTACAGTCCGGTTCCGACCGAGTGCTGAAAGACATGCGCCGTTCCTACCGCACCAAGAAATTCCTGGGAATTCTGGAGAAGGTTAGGGAAAAAATGCCGGACGCGGCCATTACCACTGACATCATTGTCGGTTTCCCAGGCGAGACCGAAGAGGACTTCCAGCAAACTCTCGACGTGGTGGAAAAGGCTCGTTTTAGCTCGGCGTTCACCTTCCAATACTCGCCTCGCCCGGGAACTCCGGCGGCGACCATGACTGATCAGGTTCCACCAGAGGTTGTGAAAGAACGCTATGGTCGGCTGCTAGCGCTTCAGGAGCGTATTTCCGAGGAAGAAAACGCCAAGCTCGTCGGTCGGGAAGTTGAGCTGCTGGTCAGCCAGTCCGATGGGCGTAAAAATGCGGAGACTCATCGCATGTCAGGTCGGAGTCGGGATGGCCGCCTGGTGCACTTCAGCCCGTCGGAAAGCGAACCAGGCGTCGTCGACCGCAAGATTCGCCCAGGTGATTACGTGACAGTGCGTGTGACCGACTCCGCACCGCACTTCCTCATTGCTGACTCCGGTGTGCTCACACACCGCCGCACTAAGGCGGGGGATAATGTAGAGGTCGGTCAGACTCCGACGACCGCTCCGATTGGAGTTGGTCTGGGCTTGCCAAAGATTGGACGCCCGGAGAAAACGAGTGTAAGTGAGGGATGCGGCTGTGAGTAGTGACAAGGCTTCGCCGGAAAGTGATATGGAATCCACTAGCGAGCAGTCGGTGGAATCCGCGCAGGCGTTGCGGGTTCAGGAGCGCAAGGCCGCTGGCGAGCTGGACCTCGGCCGTGCGGTGATTCCGATGATGGTTGCCGTCATCGGCCTCATTACGAGTTTCTTCCTTCCGCACTCGGGCGTTGTTTTGGGCTTTGATGTGTTGCTGGATACGGATGTTGCGCATCAGTACTTCACGACTCGACCGGAGCGAATTTACTCCATTCTCGTGGTGGTAGGTGTCTTGCTAGCTATTGCCACGCTGATTACGCGGACGACGATTCTCGCATTCGTCACCTGGTTTTTTGCCTGTATTCAGATGGTCTACTCAGTCTTCGCTGGTTGGATGCGTCAGTCTCGTCCACAGGAACTGGCCGGCGAGGGTATTTCCTTCGGCCTGATGCTCGGTATTTTCTGCAGTTTTCTACTGGCCATCTCCGTGACTTTCATCGCTTTCCGACGTAGTAAGGAGCAGCTCGCAATCGCGACGAAACGTCGCAAGCACGCTGACACCGATCCGGTACTGCGCGCGCAGCAGGTTTACCTGCGGGCGGGCCTGACCCCGAATACGACTACGGATGTTGAGGTCGTCGACGACCGCCGTGAACGCGCTCGCCGACGCAATCGTGTCCAGCAGGGCAGTAGCGCGGATAATGTCTCTCAGCAGACCGGCGAAAAGGACGAACAGGTCAGCGACGAGTAGTGAGACTTTTTAACTAGCGCAGTAAGTATGGGGCTCTCTTCCACTCCGGAAGAGAGCCCCTTACTTTTAACCATCGACGCGTTGCCAGCGCCCAGCTGAGCCAGATTCGGTTGAGGAAGCCGGAGAGCGAGAACATGCTTCCCCGACACACAACTAGCTTCTGTTAGAGCTCCTTGAGAGTCTCCGCGGCCTGCTCTGCCCACTGTCGCCACTGTTCGGCCTGCTCCCGAGCCTTGGCTGCCTGAGAAGCCTTGCCCTTCGCCTCGAGTTCGGCGGCCTTCTGCTCAAACTCCGCTGCGCGGTCGGCGAACTGCTGGACGCGAGCCTGTGCTTCGGGGTCGGTACGGCGCCACTGCGAATCGGCAGCATCGGAGACGCGCTTTTCCAGTGCGCCAATGCGGTTTTCATACTCACGCACACGACCACGCGGCACAAAGCCGATGGCCTCCCATTTCTCCTGCAACTGACGCAGTTCGTTGCGAGCGTGATCGAGGCCCTTGGACGGATCAATGCGGTCTTCGTATTCAGCCAGCAGTGCGTCCTTGGCCGCAGCGTTTTCCTCGAACTCCCTGTCTCGAGCTTCGTTGACCGCGTTGCGAGCACCAAAGAACTCATCCTGGGCGGCCTTGAACTGCGCCCACAGCTTGTCATCGACCTCGCGCGGGGCTCGACCAGCGGCCTTCCACTCAGCCATCAGGTCACGGAAGGCAGCAGCGGTGCCACCCCAATCAGTGGAGGTCTTCAGGGCCTCAGCTCGCTCAATGATGTCCTCCTTAACGCGGCGAGCAGCCGCACGGTTGCGGTCCAGTTCCGCAAAATGGGCACCGCGGCGGCGGTTGAAAGAATCACGCGCGCGGGAGTAACGGCGCCAGAGCTGATCATCAGTTTTGCGGTCGATGCCGCGAATCTGCTTCCACTCCGTGAGAATCTCGCGGATACGGTCGCCGGCGACCTTCCACTCGGTGGAGTTCTCTGCGAGCTCTTCGGCCTCTGCGGCGAGCTCTTCCTTACGTGCGATGGCGTTCTTACGGCGCTCTGCCTTGTCGTGAGCGACTTTTTCCTCTGCGACGTGGGAGGTGGCAATGACCTCTGCAAGGCGCTTATCCAGCGCATCGATATCGCCGAGGACCGTGGCGGTGGCAAGGCTCTCACGCAGTTCAACTGCGTTGTGAGAAATGGTCTTTGCCTCCTGCGGGTGGGAGACTACACGAGATTCCAGTAGCTCGACCTCGGTGGCCAGATCCTCGTAGCGCTTGCCGTAGTGGGCATAACCCTCTTCTACGGTGCCAGCCTGCCAGGAGCCAATATTGCGTTCGCCGGCGCTGGTGACCAGCCAAACAGTGCCGTCTTCGTCAATGCGGCCAAACTTCTTTGGATCATTGTGGACGGCATGTGCCACAGCGGCCGACCCCGCAGGCGCTGGAGTAGCTCCAGGGGCCTTACGATGAGCCGGCATTGAGCCTGGTCGAGGTCCCGGACGTGGACCCGGGCGTGGACCTGGCTTAGGGGAATTGCTGGTACCGGTCATAGTGGGTAAACCTCTTCCAATCTTCATGCAGAACTGCCGCGCGACACGGCTGCCATCAAACACTTACGGTATGTGCTCGAGTATCCCAAAAATTTTGGCACAGCGCGCGTAACACCGCCGGATTAAGGCATCGACTAGCCCCTCACGGTAGCGTTGAGGACGTGAATTCGCGTTTGCCTCGGCTTGTTATCGTTCCGCGTGCGCTCCTCATCGTCGAGGAGCTGGGTGGTTTTGCACCTATCGCCACGGAATTGCGCCGTCATGCCCGTGAAACCGTCGCGACGCTGTGGACAGATGACGAACCCGGGGAGCCCGGCGCGGTCGCTATTATCACTGGCAGGATGCAGGCGAAGTCCCCGCACCAGACCAGCGCACCCGGCAGTTTTTCTCCGTATGGGGTTGATGTCACGGTGTCAGGCGGAACCGAATTACCTGAGCTGCTGGGACGCTGGCTTATCGAAGACTACGCGCGACGGAATTCTGAAGGACCCACTGGCCGCGTCATTCAGGCAACGTGCTTCGACTCTATCGCTGAGGCACTCGCTGCCGGTCACACGCGTCTGCTTGTGCTTGTCGACGGCGCATTCGGCCTTGCGGACGATTCCCCGGTCGGCGTAATTGAAGGTGCAGCGGAGGTTGATGCGCTGTGCAGTCTGATTGCTGGTCAGGACTGCTCAAGTATTAACGTGGAAAATATTGTGTTTCCAGCTCCCGGCGCGTACGCAGCCGAGTTATGGCAGCAGCTGAGTAAAGCTGCTGAAAGCTGGAAGGGGTCTGGATTGACCGTCGTAAAGCGTTCTTACTATGACGGGGCGCCTTATGGAATCGGCTACCACGTGGCCAGCTGGCGGTGTGTTGCGAAGTAAGAGCGCGCGTTTTTAGTTTTTGTGCAGGAGTGTGAACTGGGTAGTGACGGCTTTCGAGAGTGAGAGCTTGCCGGTGCCGATTGCGGTGGTAGGGCCGACGGCGTCGGGAAAGTCGGATTTGGGGCTGGTACTTGCGGAGCAGCTTGGCGGTGAGGTCGTCAATGTTGATTCGATGCAGCTCTATCGAGGAATGGATATCGGAACAGCGAAGCTGTCGGTGGACCAGCGGCGGGGGATTCCGCACCACCAACTCGATGTGCTGAACGTGACGCAGCCGGCGAGTGTGGCGACGTATCAGCGTGAGGCGGTCGCGGATGTTGAGGCCATTCGCGCGCGGGGGAAAGTCCCCATCCTTGTCGGCGGGTCGATGATGTATGTGCAGGCGTTGGTGGACGACTGGCAGTTCCCACCTACGGACCCTGAAGTACGTACGAAGTGGGAGACAGTGCAGGACGAGATCGGTCCGGCGGCGTTGCATGATCGGCTGGCAGAGATTGATCCGGATGCGGCGGCAATTATTGAGACCAATGACCCGCGGCGCACCGTCCGCGCCCTGGAGGTCATCGAGCTCACGGGCAAACCTTTTGCAGCGTCGAAGCCGTCGATTGATAAGCCACCGCGGTGGAACACTCGCATATTGGGGTTGCGCACGCAGGCGGAATGGCTAAATCCGCGGATTGAACAGCGTACGCGGGGCATGTTTGCCGCTGGCCTGGTGGAAGAAACTGAGAGTTTGATTGCGCAAGGGTTGCGCGAAGGTGTGACCGCTAGTCGCGCGATCGGCTATGCGCAGGTGCTGGACTACTTCGATGGGGTTTACGACCTGGATACGGCTTGTGAACGCACGATTACTGGTACGCGCAGGTATGTGCGACGTCAGCGCTCCTGGTTCAACCGTGATCATCGGATCATGTGGCTAGACGCTGCCGGTGACGTGCCGGGACAGGCGTTTTCCGCACTTGGTCTGTAAGAGATTCGGACCTCCCGCTAGCATCAAGGGCATGGTTTCATTTGCCAAAGGCCACGGTACGCAAAACGATTTCTTGATTTTTCCAGATGATTTGGTGTCGATTGATTTGACCGAATCACTGGTCGCAGCAGTGTGCGATCGACAGCGAGGTCTTGGCGCTGACGGCGTCCTGCGGGTTGCCCGTGCGGGGAAACTCGTCGATGCCGGTGTTTTGGCGGCATTGCCGGAGGGCGTTAAAGCCGACGATTGGTTTATGGACTACCGCAATAGTGACGGTTCTATTGCCGAGATGTGCGGGAATGGTGTCCGCGTCTTTGCACACTATATTGCCGCGATTCACAGCCCGGACAGTGTCGTCGACGGAACTTTGCGGGTGGGCACTCGAGCAGGGCTGCGCGCTGTTTCGATTGATGAGCTCAGCCGCAGGCACGCGGTCGTTGGGGTGGATATGGGCCAGCCGGAAGTCCTCGGCCTCGCTACTGCGTTCATTGGTTCGGGCAACAATGCCCAGAAATTCGCCGGGATTGGTGTCGACGTGGGAAATCCGCATTTGGCCTGCGTCATGCCTGGCCTAAATGCCGCCGCTCTGGCGGAGCTGGAATTGGAAGCGGCGGGTAGTGTCGCGAAGCCAGTGCGTGCCGACGAAGCCATGTTCCCGAACGGCCTCAATGTGGAAATTGTCACCCCGCTGGATGCCTCTGATTCGGTGTCCATGCGAGTAATTGAACGTGGAGTTGGTGAGACCCGCTCGTGTGGCACCGGTACGGTTGCGGCAGCTATTGCCGCGCTGGCCGATGCCGGCCGGACTGAGGGGGTTGTGACAGTCAAGGTGCCTGGCGGTGTGGTGACTGTGGATGTCCACAAGGCCAGCAATGCGGATGGGGACTTCTCGGCGACCTTGACCGGGCCGAGCGTGATTCACACGCTCGGCGATATTGAGCTGGAAGCCCTGTGACTGGTAGCTAGTGCAGCAGGAGCCCTAGCGGGGTAGTGGAAGCGGTGGGGAGTTAGCGGACTAGTGTCCGCCGCAGCCACCGTCGCCACAACCACAGCCGCCATCGCCACAGCCGCCTCCGCAACCTTGAGGCGGAATGATCTCACCGGTCAGTGAGAAAGTGCCGGAGACGACCATACCTGGCTGGGGAGCTTCGTCGCCGCCGGGGACAAGTACGTCCATGGGGGTCGGAAGAGCAAGGTTGAGCACCCAGAACTTCTTGCCGGTCAGCTCATTGACATGCTTGCGGGAGTTATTGATAACACCAGCCAGTTTGACGGTTGCGCTAGGCGATGCCTTGCCGACCTGATCTCCGACAATTGCCTTAGCACCTTCGAAGTCCAATGTTGTCGGGGTTGCCCCAGTGCGCTTTTCGTACTCCTCAGCGGATGCGTCGAGGGTGAAATCAGTTGCCAGAGCTGATAGCGCGACATGCTCAAAAGTCTGAGTTCCGGCATCAACAATCATTGGCCCCTGTGACAGCAGGCAGGTAGCGACCTCGATGACCTTGTCAAAGTTATCCGAGGAGGGATCATCCTCGACGATTTCCACGAGCGCCAAGACATCGTCCACGCTGGATACATGGGCAGTGACGGTCGGGCTGCCCGCGAAGCCGGCGTAGGTAGAAAATGGTTCAACACCCAGGATGTGCAGACGCGCACCAGAGGAATCTTCGAAACGGACCAGCTGGCCACCGCGGACCTCGCCGATGACCGACAGATTGTCACTGGCAATCGCGGCTTCCATCGCGTCTCGCCAGCTGGGGTAGTCCATGCCAATGCTTCGCAAGTCAGTAGTCATACTTTTCGATGATACTTCCCATATCTTCATCTGCGAACTAACGAATCGCACGTGAGCACATTGTGCTCTGGGGTACCTAGAACCATTCCTCCACGCCGCGGCAACTATTCGGATGGGACTAACAATTCTGCCACGCTAAATAGGCAAATATTAAGTGTGGCATAAATAACTTTCCTTAGGTGTGCCCGGTTTATTCCATTTAGGCATGCCTAAGAGTAAGCTCATCTCCGTAAACACGATTTGCTTAGCTTAATTCTTATCTATATAAGCGAGGTTTCTCATGCTCGGATTGCGGTCTCGAAAACAGTCGGATGACATTCAGTCGCTTGCCGACGTCCCGGTGGGGGTAACCGTCACTCTGGGAGCGTCGCATGTGGATGAGCGCCTGTGCCGCAGGCTTTCGCAACTGGGGCTTCGCCCTGGAATGAGTGTCACTGTGGGACGGAGCACCAGCGGCGGTGGGCGAATCGTCCATGCTGGCGCAACGCGCTACGCCATCGATGCCAGCACGCTGCACAAGATGTCCGTCGTGGGTTAGGTCCCCTACATCTCTTTTCTCACCTCCCTCCTGAAAGTAAACAATGACAACACCTACGGATTCCTCAACGCGAAAATTCGCATCCACGCCCAGCTGCCATGCATGCAGTGGCGGAGCACCAGCAAAGGATGGTGCACCTGTTGTCGCAGTAGTCGGCGCACCGAACTCCGGTAAGTCAACACTGTTCAATAGTTTGACTGGTGCGAAAGCGCAGATGGGCAATTGGCCTGGTACGACCGTAGAGGTCAGCCGCGGCGCGTGGAAGACCGATGCCGCTGAGTACGATGTCATCGATTTCCCGGGTGCCTACTCGCTGGATGCCATGAGTCCGGACGAAGAGCTCACTCGCGAGATGCTCATCGAGAAACCGGAAGAAGAACGCCCGGATCTCGTCGTTGTCGTTGTCGACGCCACGGCACTGGGCCGTGGTCTCTACATGGCCGCGGAATTGGCGGAACAGCCCCAGCGCATCGTTCTGGCTCTGACCAAACTAGATGTTGCCAAGGCCAAGGGCATCGATGTGAATCCGGACGCATTGCAGTCAGCTATGGGGATGCCGGTGGTGGCGCTGGATCCCCGTCGTAAAGCGGGAATGGCGCGGTTGGCCGACGCGGTAGCAGCGGCTCTGGACGGATGTAGTTCGGTGTCGTCACCGATTCGCCAGGTCGATGGTGAATCGATTGAACGCCTGGACGACGCACGCTTTGCCGCGATTGATGCGGCGGTTGCGGCATCTACGGGCGGGGTGGAAGATCGCCAGACTTTCTCCGACCGCATTGATAACGTGGTTCTTCACCCGGTGCTCGGACCGATTGTGTTCCTGGCAGTTATGTGGGCAGTCTTCCAAATCACGACGACGGTAGCAGCACCGTTGCAGGACGGTTTGGAAACCCTTATTACCGGTAATTTCGCAGATTTGGTTACTCGTGGATTAGAAGCGGTGGGATGGGACCATCCGATTGTCACCGGGCTGCTTGTAAACGGCATCATCGGTGGTGTCGGCATGGTGCTGACCTTCGTTCCGCTGATGGCACTCATGTTCCTGTGCCTCGCAGTACTCGAGGATTCAGGGTATATGGCGCGTGCAGCCGTGGTGGCTGACCGTGTCATGCGTGCAATTGGTCTTCCGGGTAAGGCATTTATTCCGCTGATTGTTGGCTTTGGTTGTAACGTGCCAGCGATTTCGGCAACACGTGTGCTGAGTAATCCGCGCCACCGCATTTTGACGGCACTACTGGTTCCGTTTACCTCCTGCTCGGCGCGTCTAACCGTGTATGTCATGTTGGGTGCGGTGTTCTTCCCGGAACACGCGGGCACAGTCGTCTTCGCTATGTACGTGATCTCGATTCTGCTGATCGTTCTGACCGGCCTTGCACTGCGTAAGACCTTGTGGCGCACCATGCCGTCGGAACCGCTGGTCATTGACCTGCCAACCTACCAGCTTCCGACCGCACGGCTGGCACTATCTGTGATGTGGATGCGTCTGAAGGGCTTCCTGCAGACCGCTAGTGGAATCATCGTCAGCACCGTCATCGTCGTATGGCTTCTGATGTCTATCCCGGTTGTCTCCGGGCACTCCTTTGCCGATGAAGACCTGGCACCGCAGGACTCCGCATACGGTGCAGTCAGCGAAACTATTGCTCCTGTGTTTAACCCGGCAGGTTTCGGTACATGGTCTCTGACAGGTCCGTTGGTGACGGGCTTTGTGGCCAAGGAAGCCGTCATTTCTACCTGGGCACAGACCTATGCAGTGGAGGACGTCACCGACTCCGATTCGAGCGAACAGGCCTCCAGCCCGCTCGCGGAGAATATTCGACGTGACTTTGACAATGCATCCGATGGACATGGATTGGCAGCAGTCTGGGCCTACATGATCTTCCTGCTGGCTTACACACCGTGCGTGGCTACGCTCGCGGCACAACGTCGAGAGATCGGCTTGAAGTGGACGGGCTTCGGTTTGCTAGCGCAGCTGGTCGTTGCATGGGCACTGGCCGTGATTGTTTTCCAAGGGTTGAAGCTGTTCCTGTAAAGCCTCGTTGATTCCTAGTAGCTTCGGCAAAGCTACTAAGTCACACTTGCGAACTAGAAATCAGATCCAACAAGAATCGCGACACGGAAAGGAGCTATCGCCGTGGGACTCTTTAGAGCCAGGAAGAATACGACGGTTACTCGTCGGCCTTCAGAAGCCGTTCAGGATGCAATTGCGCAGGGCATTAGCTCCCGACGCAAGATTTGCGAAATCACCGGATTGCAGCGAGCAACGGTAGACCTCATCCTTGACCGCATGGAACACACCGGCCAACTGCGCCGGGAATCCCTCGGTGGCATGTGCCCAGGCGGAGGTTGTTCCAACTGCGGAATGTCCGACAGCGGTACGTGTACTGGTGGTAGTTCTAAGAGTGGTCCGGTCGCACTGGTTCTGACACGCAGGCCACCTTCTGCAGCCTAAGTCTTGAGCTTCGGCTCGGTATTCTCCGCACACAATGCGGAGAATTTGGCTTGTCATGCGACAATAGCAGCTAGTATGACGAATTTTTCCAACAACTTTGATGAGGTCAGCGACGAAACGTCGCAGCAAGCTCGCACCTCGCACGAGATGGACGATTTTTTCATCGACGCTAACGATGCTGGCGAAAACGCCGATAGTGCCTCCGGGGATGCGTTCGCAACGGACGTCGGCACGCAAAGGGAACCTACCGTCGGTGATTTGGATCTGGAGGCGCGTTCCTCTCTGCGCCGGCTGACCAGGTCAGTAGCACATACTGAATCCGAAGAGGTGATGGTCGAGTACCGTCAGCTCCGACTGGAGCGCGTTGTGTTGCTCGGTGTCTGGACATCCGGGACCCTTCAGGAAGCCGAAGTGGCGATGGAGGAGCTCGCCGCACTGGCAGAGACTGCAGGTTCGGAAGTTTTAGAGATGGTGCTGCAGCGTCGTGATAAGCCGGACCCTGGTACTTACGTGGGATCCGGCAAGCTCAACGAGCTTCGCGATATTGTCGCCTCTACCGGCGCAGATACAGTTATTTGCGACGGTGAGCTGTCTCCCGGCCAATTGGTGGCGCTGGAGGATCGCCTTGACGCCAAGGTTATTGACCGCACCATGCTGATTCTGGATATCTTTGCTCAGCACGCGAAGTCCAAGGAGGGCAAGGCGCAGGTCTCGCTGGCGCAGATGCAGTACCTGTACACGCGTCTGCGCGGCTGGGGTGGCAACCTATCGCGTCAGGCTGGTGGTCGCGCGGGCTCCAACGGCGGCGTGGGTCTGCGTGGTCCGGGTGAAACTAAGATCGAAACCGATCGTCAGCGGCTACGCCAAGATATGGCGCGGATTCGCAAGGAATTGGCTGGCATGAAGACTGCGCGTGAGATCAAGCGCGCACGTCGTAAGGCTGGACACCTGCCGCGCGTGGCAATTGTCGGCTACACCAACGCGGGTAAGTCTTCGTTGCTCAACGCACTGACAGGTGCCGGTGTGCTGGTGGAAGATGCGCTGTTTGCCACGCTGGACCCGACGACTCGTCGCACCAAGCTTCGCGACGGTCGCACGGTGATTATGACCGATACGGTCGGATTTGTTCGCCACTTGCCGACGCAGCTCATTGAAGCTTTTCGCTCGACCTTGGAAGAGGTGCTCGAAGCCGACGTCATCATGCACGTCGTAGACTCCTCTGACCCATTCCCGCTGGAGCAGATTAAGGCTGTCAACAAAGTCATCAACGAAATCGCGGAGGAAGAAAAGGCCGAGATTCCGCCCGAGCTGTTGGTAGTCAACAAGGTGGACAAGGCCGATGGCATCACTCTGGCGCAACTGCGCCACCAGCTCGATGATGCGGTCTTTGTCTCTGCGCGAACGGGTGAGGGGATCGGTGAACTGGAGACCCGACTCGAGCTTGCACTCAATGAGCTGGAGTCTCACGTCCACATGTTGATCCCCTATGACAAGGGCAATATTGTCTCCATGCTCCACGAAGATGCGACCGTGCTGTCGGAGACATGGACAGAGCAAGGCACCCAGATGGATGTGCGTTTGCCCACTAGCCTCGCGGATGAACTGTCGGCATACCACATCGAACCTGCAGAGAATACTGACTTCTCGGCCGACGCGAATGAGGATAGTAGCAACGACGGCTAGTCGGAATAGGGCGAGCGGAGTTGGAATAGGGAGAGCGACAAAGAGCTCCGGCAGTCCTGGGTTTAATGCTGTATCCGTGGCGTGATCTGCGGTGGGCATCCACTAGCATTACAACCATGAATTCTACTTCTGACGCGGAGACCCAACAGGGAACCTCCGCAAATCCGCCTGCTGAAAACGCCGAACGTGGCCGTCTTTTCGGTTGGGATATTCACGGTGACGGTCGAAAGATTGCACCGGGAGCCGTGGTGGCTCCCAACGAACGCCTCGATTGGCCTCGTACAATTGGCATTGGCGCACAGCACGTCATTGCCATGTTTGGTGCAACTCTTCTGGTGCCGCTATTGACTGGTTTCCCAGTCAATACCACACTGCTGTTCTCGGGTATCGGCACGATTGTCTTCCTGCTAATCACCCGAAACCGCTTGCCCTCTTACCTGGGCTCGTCGTTTGCCTTCATCGCACCACTGACCGCGACACAGGCGCAGGGTATTGGTGTTCAGCTCGGTGTCGTGCTCTGCGCCGGCATCGCGCTCATGCTCGTTGGCTGCGTTGTAAAGTTCGCCGGCAAGCGTGTCCTCGATGCAGTGATGCCACCTGCAGTAACCGGTGCCATCGTCGCTCTCATCGGACTTAACCTGGCGCCTGCCGCCACGGAGAACTTCGCCACTCAGCCGTTGGTCGCATTTGTCACGATGGCATCCATTGTCTTCGCAACCGTCGCTGGCCGCGGTATGGTCAGCCGTCTGGGTGTCCTTATCGGCGTACTAATCGGCTGGGTCTTCGCCGCTGCCACTGGAAATCTCTCGCCCGAGGCTACAGAAACTGTCGGCAATGCCGCCTGGATCGGTCTGCCCGCATTCCACGCGCCGGAGTTCCACTTCAATGCGATGCTGATTGGTCTGCCCGTCATCGTAGTACTCATCGCAGAGAATGTCGGTCACGTCAAGGCTGTTGCTGCCATGACCGGCCGAAACCTCGATGACATCGCTGGCGATGCTCTTATTGCAGACGGTCTAGCCACCACCATCGCCGGTTCAGCTGGTGGTTCTGGTACCACTACCTACGCTGAAAATATCGGTGTTATGGCCGCTACCCGTGTCTATTCGACCGCAGCTTACTGGGTGGCAGCTTTCACCGCCATTGCACTGGCTTTCATTCCAAAGTTCGGCGCACTCATCTTGACCATTCCTACCGGCGTGCTCGGTGGGGCAACGATGGTGCTCTACGGCCTAATCGGTTTGCTCGGTGTGCGCATCTGGATGGACGAAAAGGTCGACTTCAACAACCCGGTTAATCTCACCGCTGCCGCTACCGCGCTGATCGCGGGTATCGGCAACCTCACCCTCGACATTGGTTCGCTGACGCTGGAGGGCATTGCTTGGGGGTCGGTCGGCATTATTATCGGCTATCCAATTTTGAACTGGCTCTACAACCGCATCGGCGAGAACCGCTCGTAGGCCACCCGTCCAGGGCAGAATCTCGCACGAATGCTTAACGACGGAACCACGTGACCGTTGCCACGATGTTTCGTCGTTAAGCTCTTTTGCTTTTTAATCGCTCAGATCTTGGGCGATGAGTTCGGCGATTTTCTCTACCGCAACCGCGTTGCTACTGGTCACAGTGACTTCATCGCCGAATTCGGCACCGAGTGCCATGAGCATCAACGAGGATGAAGCATCGGCCGGTTCGTTGTCGGGCTCGTCTGAGTCAAGGAGCTCGACCAGAATTTCTTCCTGAAAACGGGAGGCACGCTCAGCGATGACCGTTGCAGGGCGGGCATGAATACCCACCTTGGAGCCGACGTGGACATGTTGAGTAACCATGCGAGCGGCATCCTGCCTTTCTGCTTCTCGATTTCCTCGATGCCATTTCTGAGCTTAATAGGTTGCCCGGATGGGTTGGGGAATGTTTGCTGAAAATCGTAGAAATGCTCGTTGGGATAAACCAGCCGGTGCGGTAAAAACTACGCTTCCGCTGAAACGTCCGCTTCTAGGTTTTGATTATCGGTGCTGACTTGCCGCGGCCACAGGCTTTTAGCTGCCACAACGAGAATTGCTGCCACTATGCTGCCCAAGACGATTGCAGTAAGCCATGCGACAGGGTTGTCGATTGCAAACAGCACAAAAATACCTCCGTGCGGAACACGTGTGGCCGCACCCAAAGCCATTGAGGTGCCACCGGTGACGGCACCGCCAATCACAATCGGCGGAATCACACGTAGCGGATCTGCGGCGGCGAAGGGAATTACTCCCTCTGAAATGAAGGCCGCACCGAGCACCCAGCCCGCTTTGCCGTTTTGACGCTCCGCCGAACTGAACAGCTTTGGTCGGAGCACAACTGCCAGAGATGTAGCCAATGGAGGTACCATGCCCGCCGCCATCACAGCGGCCATGACCTTCCATGATGCGGGATCTGCTGAGGCGATGTTTGCGACGGCAAAAAGATAAGCAGCCTTGTTGATCATTCCGCCCATATCCACGCACATCATTGCGCCGAGAAGACCACCGAACAGGAACGCCGCCGTCGTATCCAGTGATTGCAGCCACTGCTGCAGAGCCGTCATCAGCCAAGCCAGCGGCATCCCGAGCAGCAGGTACATGGTGAGCCCAACGGCCATAGCTCCGAGCATAGGAATCACGACAACCGGCATCAGCGGTCGCAGCCAGTCCGGGACTTTCATCCTCAACAGTAGGGCTACAACTAGTCCCGCCAGGATGCCTGTCACCAGGCCCCCAAGGAAGCCGGCGCCAACCGTGACCGCGATGGCACCGCCAATAAAGCCTGGTGCAATGCCGGCTCTGCCAGCCATGCCAAAGGCGATATAAGCACTCATTACAGCCACAATGACCTGCATGCCGTGGTTGCCAATGGCAAAAAGCGCCGAGCCGAGATACAGCCACAGCCCACTACGATCAATTAGCACGGTGCCGAGATCTTTTGTCGGCACAGCAATCGGGGCATCGAGTCCGATAATCTCCGGCAGCCGCAAATCCCTAGTCACGGCGTCAGCTACTACACCAACCTGATGACCGCCGACGAGGAATCCCAGCGCAATCAACAACCCCGATGCGGCCACGAACGGCACCATATAGCTGACACCGGTCATAATGGCATCACGAACCCAGTGTCCGAAGGCTTTGTCACCGCCTAAGGATGATTTATGTGCCCCCACCTTGGTAGTTGCTTGTACCCTCTCAGATGAAGGGTCCGCGCCGGTAGTACCGGTTTGCGGACCGGCCTCCTTGTCGTGGTCATCCTTAGGTTGCGGCGCCTTTCGGTCGTAGGCGCGAACCCGTGATTGTTCTGCTTTTGCCTTCGCTTGTTCAATAACCGCAGTAGGTTCATTGACTGCCTTACGAATTGGCACTTTGACCTGTGGTTTATCGCTGAAGCGCTTAAGCCCCGTAACCCCAATATCGGCTGCGATTACTAGCACGTCGGCCCGGGCAATTGCCTCTGCGGGGGCTTCCTGGGTTCCTGCCGAGCCCTGCGTCTCTACAGTTAGTGTGACATCAGACATGCTTTCTGCCGCGCCAGTAAGCGCTTCGGCTGCCAAATAAGTGTGTGCGATGCCCGTGGGGCAGGCCGTGATGGCGACGATATTGGTCTTCGCCGGAGGTTTTTTCGCTTTCCGACGAGGCGCTTTGGTGACGTGCTCGCTAATGATCCGGGCAGTCTCTTCATCGCTTTCAGCACCGCGAAGAGCTGCGCGAAACCCCTTATCGCGAAGTGCTTTTGCGAGTGCGGCCAGAATATCGACGTGGACATCGCTGTTACTAGATGGGACACCAATGAAAAAGAGCAGGTCCGCCGGCCCATCTGGTGTGGTGAATTCTGTAGCGCTGGTTAAGCGGGCAAACATCAGGGTCGGCTTCGACCAGTCCTCATGGCGGCAGTGGGGGATGGCTATCCCTCCCGACAGACCTGTCGGGGCCTTCTCTTCGCGTTCGAGGGCTGCTGCGACGATGCCGTTGCTGTCGGTGGCGCGGCCGGTCTCTACAGCTTTAGCGATGAGATAGTTAAGGATCTTCTCCTTTTGCGGACCGATATCTAGGTCAAGGAACACTGTCGACTCATCGGCTAGGTCTGATGCAATAGCGGAAAAATCTGCCGAAGAAGACATGGTTTTCTAATGCTCCTTATCTAGGCATCGAAAAGCTAAGTGTCGAGCTGCCATAACCGGCCGGCCTCGGGGTGAACCTGTTCTGGATAGGGGATGGTCGTACCGGGAAGACTGGTTGCCGCCGCCCCATAAGCTACGGCGGTGGTTAGTGCATCTTGGTAGCTATCACCGCGTTCGCGGGACATAACGTAGCCGGCCAAAGCACAGTCTCCAGCACCGACCGTCGACTGAGCGACTATCGAGGGGGAGGTAGCAGCGAAACAACCGCCTGACTTCACTGAAAGCACCGCCCCTGCTTCGCCGAGAGTGGCCAGGACTTCGGAAACGCCAAGCTCGTTCAGCGCACGAGCAGCCTGCGCTACGGGAAGATAGTTCCCTTCGGCTGCAGCGGCCTCAAGTTCTTCGCCGTCCTGATCAATGATTTGACCAAGTTCGTAGGCGTTCGGCTTCATCAAAAAAGGTCGCACCTTTGGAAATGCGCGAACGACCTCAGTCAGTGGGCCGTCGCTCGTATCCATAGCAACACGAATATTCGGGTTGACCGAATACACCGCCTCGGTGCATTGAACGTAAAAATCCCTGGGGACACCAGGGGGCAATGAACCTGCGAAAACTACCCACGTGGCGTGTTTAGCATGGTGGATAAGTTTCTCCAGGACACGCCTACGGTGCGCTTTCGTCAATGTCATGCCAGGGGAATTGAGCTTGGTGGTCGTCCCATCTGGCTCTGCGAGTGTGAGATTAACGCGGGCTTCGTTAGTCGTGTTGATGGCTTCATGGGGTATGCCAGAGACTTCCAACAGGCGCGTGAATTTTCCGGAGTCCGATGCCGGGTAGAGCGCGAGCGTCTTTTCTCCGGCGTAGTGCAACGCCTTGGACACATTAATTCCCTTGCCACCAGCCATGTCCTCAGCCATTGGTAGGCGGAACACGCCACCTCGCTTGAGCTCCGTATCGAGTCGAGCAAGTCGATCGATTGACGGATTTACAGTCAAGGTCAGGATCATGAAGCAACCACAACCTCGACACCTTGCTCCCTGAGATCGTTGACGAACTGTTCCGGGGCAGAGGAATCTGTAATCACGACGTCGATATCTTCCAATGCTGCAAAGCTGACGAGAAAGTCGCGGCCAAGTTTCGTCGAGTCCGCCATAACGATGACCTTGCGCGCATTCGTAATCATCGCGCGCTTTACCGCCGCTTCCTGCGGATCAGCAGTAGAAAGACCGTGGTCAATTGTCAAGGCATTAGAACCAATGAAAGCGACATCGGCACGCATAACCGCGAGAGTGCGGAGTGCCGTATCGCCAGCAACCGCCTGAGTAATGACGCGAACTTGGCCGCCAAGGAGTTGAAGCTCAATGCGGTTCGATCCTGCGAGTGTGATGGCGTTGGGAAGAGAGTTTGTGACAACCGACCAACGGCGGTTATCAGGGGAGTGGACCATCAGCTCTGCAAGAGCCTCGGTGGTAGTTCCAGCATCGAGAAAAATTCCACCACCAGAGTCAGGCAGAAAATCCGCAGCACAGCGGGCAATAGAGAGCTTCGCGTCCTTTTGCGCGTTCTTTCGAGCGGCAACTGAAAACTCAACAGTCTGAAAAGAACGAGTAGCCACAGCGCCACCGTGTACGCGGTGAACTGCGCCCTCTGCATCCAACTGAGCTAGGTCACGGCGAATCGTCTCTGCTGTGACATCGAAAGCTTCCGCAAGATCAGCGACCGTCACGCGCCCTTCGACTGCTGTCAAAGACGCAATCTTCCGGCGGCGTTCCTCTGCGTACATTCCCCGCTCCTTAGCTGTTAAGAAATTTCAGCTTTACTATCTGTTCCCAGTATGCCCGTTTATGTCTGTTTCGGGCAACGAAAATGTGGGAAATTAGAGGCTGCGTAGGACGCTGACAATCTTGCCGAGGATTTTGGCGTGCTCCGCGGGGAGTGGGTCAAAGGCGCGATTATGGGGCATGAGCCACTTGCCAGCAGCGTCTTCGTGCCATTCCTTGACTGTTGCTTCATCTTCAAACAGGGCTGCAACGAAATCTCCCTGTTCGACCACGTCTTGGGAACGGACTACCACCCAGTCTCCGTCGAGAATGCCCGCGTCAACCATGGAATCACCCACGACCTTGAGTAGGTATAGCTGACCAGAGCCCGTAATCTCCATCGGAAGTGCCATGTGACTTTCCACATGCTGCTCCGCCAAAATAGGGTTGCCAGCCGCAATCTGTCCAACGATAGGAACGAAGATTGGCTCTGGCATGTCCTCTGGCATCTCGGGAGTTTGGGTGGTGCCAGTAGCCTTTGGCCCAGGCTTTACCGGAGTGAAAGTGCCAGCGGAGGACTTCGAATCCCTTACGTTTACCGCGCGGGGTTTGTGTGGGTCGCGGCGGAGAAAGCCCTTCTTCTCCAACTCCTTGAGTTGGTATGCCACCGACGAGGTGGAATTCAAGCCCACAGCATCCCCAATTTCTCGAATGCTCGGTGGGTATCCGCGAAGTACGACGGCATCCGAAATGACGTCAAGAATCCGACGCTGCCGATCGGTGAGTGTTTTAGGGTTCGCTTTCTTCTTTTGAGCCATGGAACATCCCTTCTCAAACTCTTTCGAATGAATCATAACTCAAAACTGTTCGAATCGTCGAGCATCGAACACTGTGCGCCCTTGAATTCTTTAGAAAACGTGTACATTATCCGTGCTCGGAGGCGGTGATGATGTCGAAAATCGAAAATAAATCCGGATAGCAGTAGACAATATTCGAACATGGTGTTATAAATCGAACATGACAAGTTACTCGAACAGTCGTTTGATGAAAGGGTCTAGACGGATTCTCCGCATCCGCCCTTGGACATAGTCTCCACAGCGTCGGGAAACGGTCGTACAACTCTTATTCTCTCCAGGCCGGCAACGGTGGGAGAGTCAACGTTGGAAAGGGAGAAAACATGATGTCTACGGTTTCAACCGCACTTGGTGTTAGCAGCACATCTGATATTGACTTTTCTCAAGTTTCCGAGCTCCCTGCTCGGACGACACGGAAAGCCCCGTTGGTGTGGGGTGAACGTAGTGCGTCTTGCACACAGCACATCGTTCGGCCCGGTCAGCGTGCACGTATTGCACAGCGCAATCGAAATGGGGCTTCATCGGCGCGAATGCGGAGGGACAGGTCGCGGCCCAGTCATGTCTCGGTCAACTACGGGCGTCCGTCTCTATCCGTTAGCAGGGCGCAGCAGTCCAATCGTAGTGATGTATCCGCAGGCACTAACCTGACTCGCCTGATGGCGGTATGGGCTCTAGGGCTTGGTGCTTTCTTCGGAGTTTTCGGCAGCATGGTCTTTGAACAGGGACAAAGTGAGGCGGTCGAAAGCACCTTTACGTCTACGTACGCTTCCTACTCCGCGCAATAATCATTCCAGTTTCCGGTGTTGGGGTGGGACGTAGACTGGAGACCGTGTATTGCCAGTTTTGTCATCATGATCAGACACGAGTCTTGGACTCACGGTTGATAGATAACGGTATGGGGATTCGTCGCCGAAGGGAATGCCTGAATTGCGGCAAACGTTTTTCTACGATTGAACGCTCGCAGCTGATGGTCGTTAAACGGGATGGAATCCCTGAGGAATTCAACCGCGAAAAGGTTATCCAGGGTGTTCGACGTGCGTGCCAGGGGCGCGAAGTATCAGAGTCTCAGCTGAAGAAACTTGCACAAAAAGTGGAGGAGAGCCTCCGCGAGAAAGGCACGCCCCGGGTGGACTCAAACGATATCGGCCTTGCCATCCTTGAGCCGCTCAAAGAACTGGACGAAGTTGGCTATCTCCGCTTCGCTTCGGTGTACAAGTCCTTTTCCTCCGCGGACGATTTCGCGCAAGAGATTGCCAGCATGCGCAAGGGGAAAGGACCGCAGGCTAATGGCAACGAGGTTAAAAAGAACTAACGCAGTTTATCCACACGTTTCTTTATTCGAGTCAGGGATACGCTCTGGGCGGTACCCAGCCGTTGTGCGAAAAGGCTGACGCGCAGCTCTTGAATGAGCCACTGAATATCCCGTACCTCCGCGGAATTCGAACGTGCCTTAGGCAGCTGCTGAAGCTTTGCCGCCAAGTATTCGCGGGCCTCAGTCACCTCATCTTCACGTTCGGCATCACGGTCCGGGTCACGGTTCATTTCCTCAAGCCGAATCTCCATCGCTTGGAGATAACGTGGCAAATGTCGTAGGTGCTGCCAACCGTGCCTTGCCACAGCGCCCTTAGGGAACATGAACTCCAGCTGGCGACGCATATCGTCAATAGCATCGCCTTCCCACTTGTTTAGCTGATTTACCACCGAGACATAACGAGGCATTGCCTGGGCAACGCCGACGACCAATTGGCGCACCTCTGAGGCGACTCCAGAACGAACGTGTTCGAGTAGTTTGTCGAATTCCTTCGGATCGCGGACCGGGCCGCCGGCAGCCATCATACGGTCGCGAATCACTGCGACACGGCAGTCCTCGACAAGCCCATCGGCGCCCCCATGTGGCCATGCGTCCACGCCAACACGTTGCTGGAGTGGAAGCCCCTTAGTCATTTGTGCACCATTTACTGGGCAATCCCGCAATAGCATTGTCAAGTTTGTGGTCGCCAACGTCGCCTCAGCCTGAGCCTTAGTTGGTTTGACCTCAATGGCCACGCCATCCTTGGTGGTCACCAGCGTCGGATACATCGTGACGGACTGACCGTCGACATTACTTTTGACCGTTAATGAGACGGCGCCCAAGTTCTCTGAAGTCCACTTTTTCACAGCTTCGCGTGCTGCAGACTTCGAACGTTTCGACACAGCAGTTGAGACCGTCGAGGCATGCTTGTCTCGAAGCGCAGCAAGATCTCGGCTCTGATCGACGATCTTTCCATGGCGGTCGACCACTGCGTAGTTAAAGCGCAAGTGTGCTGGCAGCTTCGAAGGGGCAAAGTCTGCACCATTGATGCCCGAGCCTCCGAGTCGTCGTAAAGCATCGGCAAAAACATCGACGAAGCGGCCTGAGTACGGAGTCATCGTCTCCAGCGCGCGGCGTGCGAAATCCGGGGCGGGGACAACGGACTTCCGCAGTGCCTTCGGCAGAGTGCGAATGTAGGCTTCCGCGAGCTCAGCGCGAAGACCTGGTACCTGCCAGTCGAAGCCATCTTCACGCAGACCTGCAAGAAGAGGCACGGGGACACGGAGAGTCACACCGTCATCAGGGGCGCCCGGTTCGAATTTATAGGACAGAGAGAAATCGACCGAGCCCTGCTGCCACATTTCGGGGAAGGCGTTGTCGTCGATGTCGCCGGCTTCGGGGTTGAGCAGCTTATTGGGATCAAAGTCCAGTAGATTTGGCTGCTTGGGCTTAGTTTTCTTCCACCAGCGGTCAAAATTGGTGGCCGTGGTGATAGAGGCGGGCAGCTTGGAGTCGTAGAACGCGTAGAGCACGTCGTCATCGACGACAATGCCGCGGGAACGCTGCTTTTCCTCGATCTTCTCGGCTTCGGCAAGTTTGTCTTGATTGTTCTTAAAGAACTCGTGATGTGTGTTCCATTCGCCGTCGACAAGCGCAGAGCGAATGAAGATCGAGCGGGCGGCGTCGGCATTGACTCGGTGATAAGGCATCAAACGGTCAACCACCACGGGCACGCCGTAGAGCGTCGACTTCTGGTAAGCCATCGCTGCACCGCGCTTAGTAGACCAGTGAGGCTTTGAGTACTGGTGCTTGAGCAGATGAGGGGCTACCTTCTCTAGCCACTGCGGCTGAATCGTGCCGACGTTGCGCGCAAAAGTGCGCGAGGTCTCGACGATTTCCGCAGCCATCACCCAGCGAGGCGGCTTCTTTGCCAACGCGGACGAGGGGTGAATGAGGAACTTAGTGTTGCGGGTGCCAGTAAATTCCTTGCCCTCGCCCTCGCGCGTACCAATCATCGATAACAGACCCGGTAACAGTGACTTTGCCACCTCGTCGGGATTGTCGACACCGTTGGTTGAGCTGCGGGCCGAAAGATGCCAGCCCAGCTCGGCCGTTGCCTGGTGGAGCTGACGCACCAAGTCCTGCCACTCGCGAACGCGCAGATAGTGGAGGTACTCGCGCTTGCACATCTTGCGGAATTGGTTACCGCTAAGCTCGCGACGCTTTTCCTCCAGGTACTCCCAGAGCTTCAGTAGGGAGTTGAAGTCGCTGGTGGTGTCCTTAAAACGGGCATGTAGCTGATCTGCCTGAGCTTGGAACTCCAGTGGACGTTCGCGAACATCCTGCAGAGACAAAGCGGCGACAATGACGGTTACCGCCCCAAGAGTGGTGTTCTCGTACCCTTCGACCAGCATGCGGGCAAGACGCGGGTCGACTGGGATACGGGCAATTTGTCGGCCGATGTCCGTCAGCTCGGGGGCATCAGACCCCGACGTGGTGGTAATAGCCTGAAGCTCTGTGAGCAGGTTAATGCCATCGCGGATTGCTTTGTGCTCTGGTGGCTGGACAAAGGGGAAGTCCTCAATCGCGCCAAGCCGCAGTGAAATCATTTGCAGTACAACCGAAGCGAGATTGGTGCGCAGAATCTCCGGATCCGTAAACTCGGGGCGCGAGAGAAAATCCTCTTCGCTGTAGAGACGAATCGCCACACCATCAGCTACACGGCCACAGCGTCCAGAGCGCTGATTCGCGGATGCCTGGCTGATGTCCTCAACTGGCAGGCGCTGCACCTTCGTGCGGGTGGAGTAGCGGGAAATGCGTGCGGTACCAGTATCGACGACATACTCGATACCAGGGACCGTCAGCGACGTTTCCGCAATGTTGGTCGCCAGCACAATGCGACGCCCGGAATGCGGAGTGAAGATCCGATGCTGCTCTGCATTAGATAGCCGACCGAATAGTGGAACGGCTTCTACACCTTTCCAGTGTTTGCCCTCGATGGCTTCGGCAGCTTCTCGGATCTCTCGCTCACCCGAAAAGAACACCAGGATATCGCCGTCGCCAAGCCGCATCAGCTCTTCACACGCAGCGATTACACCATCGATCTGCTCGATGGCGACTTCCTTTTCCTGCCCATTCTTCGCAACAACGGTCCGCACCAGCGGGCGATAGCGGATTTCCACCGGGTAGGTGCGCCCCGACACCTCGATGATGGGCGCAGGGTGCTCGTCGTCAGGCGCGAAATGACGAGCGAACCGTTCCGGATCAATCGTCGCGGAAGTGATAATGATTTTCAGATCTGGACGCTGCGGCAGAATATGCTTTAAATATCCCAGCAGGAAGTCGATGTTGAGGCTGCGCTCGTGCGCCTCATCGATGATGATGGTGTCGTACTCGCGTAGCAGTCGGTCGCGGCCAATTTCGGCCAGCAGGATACCGTCGGTCATCAGTTTGATGCAGGTATCCTTGCTCACGCGATCATCAAAACGCACTGCATAGCCGACGTGCTGTCCAATCTTTTCGCCCAGCTCATGAGCGATGCGCTCCGCGACGGAACGCGCCGCAATACGACGTGGCTGAGTGTGACCAATCTTGCCCCGCACGCCGCGTCCCAGTTCGAGGCATATCTTCGGGATCTGCGTAGTCTTACCAGAGCCAGTCTCACCAGCAATAATGACGACCTGGTTGTTTTCAATTGCCTCTGCAATGTCGTCGCGGCGCGCGGACACCGGCAACTGGGCAGGGTAGGTGATGCGAGGAATCGCTTTACGACGATCTTCTAACCGCTCCAGCGCAAAGTCGAGGTCTGCAGAGATTGCAGACAGCGCCTTCGGCGCGGATGCTCGCTTTAGCCGGCGTCGGAAGGACTGAGCCTCCCGAATCGGCAATTGATCAGCGAGCTGGTAGAGCTCCTTTTTACGCGTGTCCTTAGCAGGTTTGCCAGAGCGCTGTGGCCTGGCGGAATTGCGGTGGCCGGAGTGGTGGTTTCCCGACTGGGCACGTGGAGCTGGTTTATCAGAACGGCTAGGAGTACTCATGGTTGCCTACTAGATTAGCCGCGTCTGGGGAGACAACCCACATCTGTGCTGATTAAGAGGTGCTCGAGATAGTCCGATGGCAGCAGGGAGCGTCCTACTTTGCGGCTGCTAGCTCTTCGGCAACTTCCTTGCAGTCCTCGCGCCCACAGTGCTGTGTCTCGGTGTGCTCCCAGCAATCATCGCAAATAAGCACCTGACGACGGCAGGTATCTTCGTTGATGCAGTTCTGGAAGGTGTTTGTGGGCTTGCCGCAGTGGACGCAGTGCCCGAGCTGTACGTAGTCCTCGTCTTCGATGCCATCGCCAAACTCCATATGCATGCGCTTGTCGAAGACATATAGGGAGCCTTCCCATAGCCCCTTATTGCCAAACTTTTCGCCGTAGCGCACAATACCGCCGTCGATTTGGTAGACCTCTTCGAAACCGCGGTTCTTCATAAGTGCGGAGAGGATCTCGCAGCGGATGCCGCCGGTGCAGTAGGAGATAACCGGCTTGTCCTTCATCCAGTCGTACTTACCGGATTCCAGTTCGTCGATGAAGTCGTGCGTGGTCTTTACGTCCGGGACGACAGCGTTTTTAAACTTGCCAATCTCGGCTTCCATTGCGTTGCGGCCATCGAAGAAGATGACATCGTCGCCGCGTTCCTCGACCAGTTTATTGACCTCTTCCGGCTTCAAATGTGTGCCGCCGCCAATGACACCATCGACATCGACTTTCAGCTCACCCGGAGCACCGAAAGCGACGATTTCGTCGCGAACCCTGACGGAGAGTTTTGGAAAGTCATCAGCGCCGCCTTCGCTCCACTTGAACTGCATGGAGTGAAAAGCGGGGTACTGCTTGGTTTTCTTGATGTACTTCTTGCAGGCATCGAGATCACCGCCGACGGTGCCATTGATGCCGTGCTCGGACACCAGAATGCGGCCCTTGAGCCCTAACGACTCGCAAAGGTCGCGCTGCCATAGCATGATGGCACGCGGATCGGACAGTGGGGCGAACTGGTAGTACAGAAGAATCTTGCTGATGCTCACGGGGACTATTCTAGTCTGCTCTCTCAGTTATCCTATTTTCGGCGTGAGCTGCTGGTATGGCTTAGTGCTTCTGATAGAGAGCCTTCTTCTGGTACTTAGGCTCCGAAGTCACTAGCACACCGAGGTTGCGGAAAATTGTTTCGTCCACGCTGCCCAGAATGGTGGTGGTGTGGACATCGCAGTTTCGAAGGTTCTTCAGCTCGGCGAGGGCTGCGCGGGCGTCGTCGCTGGTGGCCGCAGACACGGAAAGGGCGATAAGAACCTCGTCGGTATGCAAGCGGGGGTTGCGGCTGCCCAGGTGATGCGTCTTAAGCGTTTGAATTGGCTCAATGGCAGCTGGGGAGAGCAAGTGCAAGTCCGGGTCGATATTGGCGAGCTTCTTGAGAGCGTTGAGGAGCATTGCTGCTGAGCATCCGAGTAGTTCAGAAGTCTTGCCCGTGATGATTGTGCCATCGTGCAATTCGATTGCGCTGCCCGGCGCCCCGGTAGATTTCTCAACTTCAAGCGCTGGTGCGACGACTCTGCGGGCGGCTGTCGACACGTTGGCCTTGCTCATAATCATGGCAATGCGCTGCGAGACTTCGTCGTCTGCGCTGTTCTTGTGTTCGTCGACAAGAGCCTTGTAGTAACGGCGAACGATTTCCTGGTTGGATGCCTCTCGGCACACTTCGTCATCGTCGATACAGTAACCGGCCATATTGACGCCCATGTCGGTCGGTGACTTGTACGGTGACTCGCCCGCGAGCTTCTCCAACAGAGTGCGCAGCAGTGGGAAGACCTCGACATCACGGTTATAGCTGGTGACCTTGGTGTCATAGGCGGCCAAATGAAAAGGGTCGATGAGATTGATGTCATCGAGATCAGCCGTTGCCGCCTCGTAGGCCAGATTTACCGGGTGTTCGAGTGCCAGGTTCCAGATAGGGAAAGTCTCAAACTTTGCGTAACCGGAACGAATTCCGTGTTTGTGATCGTGGTAAACCTGCGATAGACAGGTCGCCAGCTTTCCGGAGCCCGGGCCCGGCGCTGTGACAACGACCAAGTCCCGCGTCGTTTGCGCCCATTCATTCAGTCCGAAGCCGGCTTCACTGACGATTTTCTCGGTGTTTGTTGGGTAGCCCTCGATATTGCGATGGCGGATTACGCTCAATCCGAGTCGCTGCAGGCGCTCAATGAAGTTCTTTGCCAGGGTGTTGTCGTCGGAAAGCTGCGTGACGACGACGCTGTCGACTAGAAACCCGCGTTCCCGAAAGACATCGACGAGGCGCAGCACATCGTCTTCGTAAGTGATGTCGAGGTCAGCGCGGACCTTGTGGCGCTCCAAATCCTTGGCATTGATGCACACCATGATTTCCAGATCGTCTTTGAGGCGATCGAGCATAGCGATTTTATTGTCAGGCGTGAAGCCGGGGAGCACGCGCGAGGCATGCATGTCATCAAATAGCTTGCCGCCCATTTCGAGATAGAGTTTGCCGCCTTCACCTGCGATGTCTGCGCGCCGCTTCTTAATATGAGCGGATTGCATTTCGATGTACTTTTCGCGGTTAAAACCGACAGCCTGAGCCATGGTGCCCTTTCTGAAGTTGTGTCTGCGGGGGAGCGCGCTAAAGCTTGCGAAATTCTACTGTGTCCATGGTAGTGATACCGCCTTGCGAATGTCGTATCGGTTACTGCTGTCGCGGGGGGAATTTTGGGAACTTTGGCTTATTAGGCCACGCGTAGGGGATTGTCTGATTAAAGTCCAACATATTGATATCCAAAAAGAAATATGAAGAGGATGTGACATGCTCGATCCCCAGATGGCATCATCGTCGAATTCGGCAGAACCAACCGCACGCGCCCCGTACCAAGTGGGCAGGCGAGGCTTCCTCGTCGGAGCAACTGCCGTGTCAGCTGCGAGTATGATGCCTGCCGTAAATGGTGCATCAAAGGCAAACGCCGCTCCTGCAAACGGGGCTTCTGCCGCCGCGGGGAATTCGACCACGAATTTGAATGTCGGTCGAGGAATGGCTGACATGACAGGCGAGCCACTCGGCGCTGGCATGAACGGGTATGCGGTCATGGACCAGACCACCTCGGGTCTGCGTCTTCGCCAGATGGCGCGTGCATTCATCTTCGGTGATGACAACGACAACCGTGTCGTCCACGTCACCGCAGATATGGGGCTCATGTTCCAGTCCATCCAGATGGAAGTTTTGCGGCGACTGCGAGCTCTCTTCGGAGACCTCTACCACGAGGGCAATGTGCTTATCTGTGCATCTCACACGCATGTTGCGCCGGGTGGTACATCGGGCCATCTCATGGTCGACCTGACTACTCTCGGTTTCCGTCCCGTCACTTTCGAAGCTGTGGTCGTCGGTGTGGTCAAGGCTATTGAACGTGCACACGCTGATTACCAGCCGTCGACTATCCACCTGACCAAGGGGATTGCCAAGGATGCGGGTGTTAACCGCTCCCTGGAGGCATTCAGGCGTAACCCCGAGGAAGAACAGCGTCTTTTCCCCGACGGAGTCAACCCGGAAAGCCATACACTGCACGTGAGTCGCGGTGGTCGCGAAGTCGGATTCATTAACTGGTACGGAATTCATCCGACCACCTTCGGCCCCGAGCACACCATCATCGACGGCGACAACAAAGGCTATGCGGCATGGAAGGTTGAGGTCGACCGCGGAGTTACCCACCGTGAGCCGGCCGATGCCCCCTTTGTTGCCGCATTCACCATGTCGTGCCCGGGTGACATCAGCCCGAACATGGGGCTCGTGCCAAATTCGGGCCCAGGCAACGGAGACGAAGCAGAGTCCGCCCGCATTCTCGGTCAGCGTCAGATTGACGCTACCCAAGGCCAGACCATTGCACTGCCAGGAGGCGGAATCTCCACCGTCCACAAGTGGGTCAACCTCGGCGATGTCGACATCAACGGCCAATTCACGCCCGACGGCCAGCCACACCGCACTGGACCTGCAATCCTCGGTGCGGCCTTCGCAGCCAGTAGCCAGGAGGACGGCGGCGGCGAACCAGCCCTAGGTTTCAACGAGGGCCAGCGTGGAGGCACACCGTGGGTACGTCAGCTCAATAACGTCGTACTCCCGAAGAATATCGGGGAGATTCAGGGCGAGAAAGAATGCCTGCTGCCAGTGGGCTACATCGATGGTCTTCTCCAGCAGACCCACATGTTCTCCATCACCCGCATCGGTGGCTTCACCTTGATTACCAACGGCCTTGAACCCACCACGATGTCGGGTTACCGCATGCGTCAGCACGTCGCTGAAGTCCTCGGCGTTCCAATCGACACTGTCATCTGCCAGGGCTACACCAACAGCTATGGGCACTACGTCACTACCCCAGAGGAATACGATCAGCAGGATTACGAGGGCGGCGCAACGGCTTTCGGCAAGTACACGCTCAGTGCGATGATCTCCATCTATCACGATCTCGCCCACGCGCTTGCCGACGGCATGGCTGTCGACCCGGGCAGTGCTGCAGGTGATCTCACTGGCATCATCCCGCCGTCGCCAGCAGGAGGAAAGACTATCGATTCCGTACCAATGGGCAAGAATTTTGGTGACGTGCTCGAATCGACTGCAAGCGTCACGGTAGGGCAGCAGGCCGTTGCCCAATTCGTCGCGGCAAATCCGAATAACGACTTGCGACTGGAAGACGGCTACCTACTCATCAAGAATGACCGCGGTGAGATCGTTTCTGACGACTGGGACCAGGCAACTGTCATTGAATTTGCCAAGGACGGTAATTACACCACCGCCAAGGTCACTTGGGAGACCGGAGGAGTCGCGCCGGGCAAGTATGACATCATCGTGCGTGGTAGCGCGTTGGGTGCCGGTGATTCGCTGAACGAGTTCGAGGGAGTCGCCGCGGTGGAGCTCGTGTAAGAACGTCCAATTAAATACGTCCATGCGCACAATGTGACTTATACTTCGGCCTTTAAAAACTCATCAAGGGCTTGTCTCACGTATAGTCCGTTGTGCGCGTTATTTGTATGTATCCGTCAATTTGGCAGGAGCAATTTGCTTCATGAATACCTCAAACGATCCATATAGCAACAACGATTCTTACGGTGACGGCAGCCGGGACAATGAGTCCAATAACTATGACTCCCAGAGTCACGGTTTTCCCAACAATGGTTCGCAGGACTACAACCCTTACGGGTTCGATTCGGACGCACAACATGGCCCGCGTGGACCAGAGGATTCGCCACAGTGGAATCAGACTTACGGCCGTGAACAGGCTTATGGCGAAATTCCTTCTTATGGAACTGGCGAGTCGCGCGATAGTTACGGCGGGCAACCCTATGGTGCGGACTCGAGCTACTGGCAGCACCAGTCCAGCGGGGCTTCTGCAGCCGGTGCACTTGCTCCCGGAGTCAACATGCCAGGTGGCGATGAGCCGCCGGTGAAGCCTGTGGCACAGGGGCCGACGAAGGTCGACATTGGAAGTGCCTTTTCCGCGGCGTTTCGTAGTCTAAACAGCAATTTTGCTTCCTGGCTTGGCATCATGCTGACGTTCTTCGCCGTACTAGTCGCACTGATTGTTGGCGCAGCGGCAATTCTCTTTGCGACTGGTGACTTCGATCCGGACTTTGAGCCGAACTATCCAGGCGATGTTCCGTTTGAGGATCTAGGGTCAATGTTCGCGACTCTCGGCGCGATGGCACTCCTATTTGCCGTGGGCATGTTCGCGATGCAGGCATTTATGCTGCGCGGTGCATTCGAAGCTGTCGACGGCCGAGTGCCGAGCTACGGTACTTTCTTCCGTGTAAACCGGTGGGGATCTCTTATCGGTGCCTACATTGTCACGTTCCTGGTGGGGCTGCTCGCCATGCTTCCGGGGATGGTGCTCTTCATCGCTGGAGTATCGCTGTCTGCCAACGGCAGTGAAGCTGCAGCTGCGATGATTCCCATCGGCTACCTGTTGGTACTTGTGCTGTCCATCTTCATCATGCCAATCACAGCGACTATGCCGCTTCTTGTTTTTGATGGTCGAGCAACAGCACTTGAGGCTCCGGTCGTCGCATGGCGCTTGGTGAAGCCTCAGTATTGGACGATGCTCGTTGCATTCATTCTGACGTCAATTGTTTCTTCCGCAGGTGCAATGCTCTTCTATATCGGTATGTTGTACACAGTCCCGCTTGCTCTCCTCGTGCAAGTACATATCTACCGTCAGCTCATCGGTGGCCGTCGAGTAGTTAATGAAGCCCAGGAGAATCCGGGTTATTACCCGCCACAGCAGTAGCCAAAAACGTACAAGAAAAAGCGCCCAAGGAACCGATAAAAATTGGTTCCTCGGGCGCTATTTCGTCAGCAGGTAATCCTGCGGGGGAGCGTTCGGCTATCAAAAGCCGAACCTAAGCTCTGAATATTTAGCGGGTAGCCTCAGCGAAGACAGCCTGTGCAACACCAGAGACGGTGCCTGCAATCTTCACAGCTTCCCAGACCTGCTCCTTGGTCAGACCAGCATCGCGGACGACCTTTGCGTGAGAAGTCACGCAAGCTTCACAGCCGTTGATGGCAGAAACTGCCAGAGACCACAGCTCGAAGTCTTCCTTCTCGACACCCGGATTGGAGATGATGTTCATGCGCAGGCCGAACTTGACCTGTGCGTAGTCATCACCGAGCATGTGGCGAGTGCGGTAAGCAACGTTGTTCATGCCCATAACGGTGGCCGCACCAAGTGCAGACTCGAAAGCCTCGTCAGACAGGTGCTCCTTGGCTTCCTCGGCGATCTCGGAGAAAACGGTCTCGTTGCGGGTGGCAGCAGCGGATGCAAGCAGGGTACCCCACAGCTGCTGCTCGGAAAGTTCCGTAGAACGGGTGAGAGTGCCAAGGTTCAGCTTCATGTCCTTGGCGTACTCCGGTAGACCGGAACGAAGGTTATCGATGCTCATATGAGTTACTTCAGCTCCTGCTTCAGAACGTCCATCTTGTCGATGTTCTTGGTCGGGTCATTCTTCTGCCAGTTACATGCGCAGACCTCTTCAGACTGAAGAGCGTCGAGAACACGCAGAACCTCGTCAACGTTACGACCGACAGCGTCCGGGGTAACGGAGACGAACTGAATGATGCCGTCCGGGTCAATGATGAAGGTTGCGCGGTCTGCAACACCGTCAGCGTTCTCGACGCCGAGTGCACGCATCAGGTCATGACGGATGTCGGAGAACATCGGGAACGGGATGTCCAGCAGTTCCTCGTGAGTTGCACGCCAGTTGAAGTGGGAGAACTCGTTGTCGCCAGAGCCACCGAGAATAACGGTGTCGCGGTCCTCGAATTCCTCGTTCAGCTTGCCGAATGCAGCAATCTCAGTCGGGCAGACAAAGGTGAAGTCCTTCGGGTAGAAGAAGACGACCTTCCACTTACCCTCGTAGGACTCATTGGTTACCTGCTCGAAGTAGTCATCCGGAGAAGAAGCGTTTGCATCACGCAGGTTGCCGCCCTTCAGAGCGGTCAGAGAAAACTCGGGGAACTTGTCGCCAACAGTCAAAATTGCCATGGAATCCTCCTGAATGTATTCCTTTTGGGGTCACACACCATTATGCCTATGGATCCCCGAACCGTCAAGAGGAAAAAGTTAATAAGCTCGTGTAGGCTTATAGGTATGCGTAATAGAGATTATCGGCCTACTTTGCCTCAGTTACGTGCCTTTGTCGCGATTGCCGATACCGGTCACTTCGGTCAAGCCGCTGCCCGCCTCGGCATTTCACAGCCCAGCCTGTCACAAGCGCTTTCTACCCTTGAGCAGGGACTGGGGGTGCAGCTTGTAGAGCGTTCGACTCGCCGAGTGCTGGTGACGCCACTCGGTCGCGGTCTGATTCCATATGCCCGCCAAGCATCTGAAATTGTTGACGAGATCGTTGCTCGCGCCTCTGGCCGTACAGATGATTTGTCCGGACCACTATCCATTGGTGTTATCCCTACGGTTGCTCCATACGTGCTGCCCAACTTCCTCCAGTTGGTTCGTGACGAGCTGCCAGATCTAAAGCCTAGGATCGTCGAAGAGCCGACCGAGCGTCTCATCGAATCACTTCGCTCCGGCACCATTGATGCAGCGATCATGGCACTGCCGTCTGATGTGCCTTCCTTTGAAGAGATTTACCTCTACGACGAGGAGTTCTACATCGTCGTGCCAGAGGATCATCCGCTGGCCGGTAAAGAAGACGTAAAGCTTGAGGCGATCAGGGACTTGGACTTGCTCCTGCTTGACGACGGTCATTGCCTGCGTGACCAGGTGTTGGATATTTGTCGCAAGGTCGATGCTGTTCACGGCGAGACCTCCGGCTTGGAAACACGGGCGGCTTCTCTATCGACCGTCGTGCAGTGTGTTGCCGGTGGGTTGGGGCAGTCGCTTGTACCGGAATCGGCTGTCAAGATTGAGGCCGACCGACCCGGCCTGGCTGTTGCGCGATTCGAAGGTCCGGCACGGCCGGGACGCACCATTGGGCTGGTTCACCGCGCATCATCGGTACGCGGCGGCGAGTTCAATCGAATTGCCGAACTGGTACGGCAAGCATACATAGACGCTGTTGCCTAAAGCTCTCTTGGCGCATGCCGCAGTAGCGTACGAAATAAGCAAAAACCGGGCTGGCAGTTCCAGCCCGGTTTTTCGCGTCTATCCCTGAATAATTCGCAGCGATGCCAACCTGACCTCGCCGTATTCATCAGATGCAGCCAAGTCAATATCCGCTTCAAAGCGCCAACCGTGGTCGCCCTCGGGATCATCGAGTATCTGAATCACGTGCCACAAGCCCTCACCAGCCTGGCGGTCAATCGAAATCATATCGCCACCGCGAGCCTTTGCATCGATGCCTAGGTCATCGTATTCATCGAAGTAGTCATCCATCGCGGCAGGCCAATCCGGTGCGTCGTCGAGGTAGTTGTCCAGGTCGGCCAGCTCCTCCTCCTTTTCAAAGGCAAAGAGCTGCACGTGGCGGAACATGAGATTGCGCACCATACGGGTGAATGCGCGTTCGTTGCCCGTAAGGGGCCGCGACTCGTCGGTGCCAAAAGCCGCTTCCTTGAGAGTTTCCTCGTCCAATGGCTTGTCCGGATCGGCCATCTGCGCCCATTCATCCACCAAGGAGTTATCCACCTGTACAACGAGCTCGCCGAGCCATTCCACAATGTCCCGGAGCTCCTCGTTAGCGGCTTCCGGTGGGAGAGTATGTCGCAAAGTGCGCCAGGCATCGGTGAGGTAGCGCAAGAAAATACCTTCGGAGCGGGCAATTCCATACTCAGATACCACGTCCGAGAAAGTCATGGCCTTTTCCACCATCTCGCGCACCACAGACTTGGGCGACAGCGAAAACTCACGCACCCACGGGTGGCCTTGAGCATAGGTGTCGAATGCACCCTCCAGCTCGTCGGCAAGCGGCATCGGCCATGTGATGTCTTCGACGATGTTCATACGTTCGGTGTAATCAACGCCTTCGGCCTTGAGCGCGGCGATCTCTTCACCGCGTGCCTTTTTCTGCTGCGCGATGAGCAGTGGGCGAGGGTCTTCCAGAATTGATTCAAACACACTGATGACATCGAGTGCGTAGTTCGGGCTGTCCTTATCCAACAGTTCGAGCGCGGCGATGGCGAAAGGCGACAGCGGCTGATTGAGCGCGAAGTCACGCTGCAGCTCCATTGTCAGCTCGGGGCGGCAGTCATCGCCCTCGCCATGCATGACGACGATTCCCGCGTTGACCAAACCGCGGTAGAGCTCAATTGCGGTCAGAATAGCCTCATTTTGCTGGTGGCGGGTGTCGTGATTGGTGCGCAGCAGATGACGCATGTGTTCGTAGGTATCGCCACCACGTGCAATGACGTTGAGCAACATACCGTTGGTAACTGCAAAGCGGCTGGTCAGCGGCTCCGGTGGCTGAGAAACGATTTTGTCGAAGGTCTTCTCCGACCATGTCACTTCGCCCTTGGGAACGGACTTCAGCCGCAACTTCTTCAGTTTGGCCTCATCCTGGCCGGCACGGCGCCGCAGCTTGGCGTTTTCGATTTCGTGTTCAGGTGCTTCGACAACTACGGTGCCCTCGGTGTCGTAGCCAGCACGGCCGGCGCGTCCAGCGATCTGGTGGAACTCGCGTGACTTGAGAATACGGCTACGACGGCCATCGAACTTGGCCAAACCGGTAATCAGCACCGTGCGAATAGGCACGTTAATGCCGACGCCGAGGGTATCCGTGCCACAGATGACCTTCAGCAGACCAGTCTGAGAGAGACGCTCAACCAAACGACGGTACTTCGGCAGCATTCCCGCATGGTGGACGCCAATGCCCTGGCGCACCAACTTGGAAAGAACTCGACCAAAGGCCGTGGTAAACCGGAAATCGCCAATCTCTTCGCGAATCCGCTCCTTCTCCTCCTTCGTCAGCAGCTTCAGACCGGTCAGTGCCTGAGCCTGTTCAGCTGCTTGGCGCTGGGAGAAAAAGACGATGTAGATTGGGGCTTTGCCGGATTCCAGCAACTCCGCCAGCGTGTCATGAACTGGTGTGTAGACATAGTGGAAATCCAGCGGTACCGGGCGCGTCGTACCTGTAACGAGGTTGACGTCGAGTCCCGTGCGTTCCTTCAAATCCGTCTCAAACTTTTGAGTATCGCCGAGAGTGGCGGACATCAACAGGAATTGGCAACGGGAAAGCTCGAGCAAGGGCACTTGCCATGCCCACCCGCGATCGGGATCCGCATAGAAGTGGAATTCATCCATTACCACCTGGTCAATATCGGCGTCGGCCCCGTCGCGCAGGGCGATATTGGCGACAATTTCCGCAGTTGCGCAGATGATGGGTGCACCACCGTTGACGGTGGCATCGCCGGTCATCATACCGACGTTCTCAGCGCCAAAGACCTCGCAGAGGGCAAAGAACTTCTCGCTGACCAAGGCCTTAATAGGCGCTGTGTAAAAGCTGCGCTGGCCACGAGCGAGGGCGCAGAAGTGGGCAGCAATAGCCACCATGGACTTGCCCGAACCTGTCGGAGTGGCAAGGATGACGTGGTCGCCACCAGCGAGACCAATAGCGGCCTCCTCCTGGGCCGGGTAGAGCGTGATGCCCTGATCCCTGGTCCAGGCAATGAACGAGTCCATAATCGCATCGTCGAAAAGGGACTCTGGAACCTCAGCTAGGTCGGGAAGCATTTCAGATAGTGACACGCTTCCCACCCTAGCGGTAACCCCGGATTAGAAGCGGAACCAGGGCTTCCAGCCGCGCCGACGGCGAGGTTGTTCCGGTTCACCGGATTCTTCGCTTTCCGCCTGCTCTTCCCGAGGCTGTTCTGACTCAGGCTGTTCGGCAGTGCCGTCTGCAGAAAACTCCGCAGACCTATCATCCGCCGAGGCCGACTCGGATTCTTCCGAGTGTGCGTCAGTGTCCTCTGATGTAGTTGCCGAGGAATCCGAGCTGGCCGGGGTCTCCGCCTCGTCGTCAAGCGAGGAAGAATCCTCTACTGGGCGCAGCGGTTGAGAAGCGAGGAACCTTTCGAACTCAGCGCCAATCTCGTCGGCCGAAGGCATCTCGCCGTTAGGTCCAAGCAGGGGAGAAGTCTCCAGCTCTTGACGACGTTGAACTTCCTGGTCGTACTGTTCCTCGAGAAGATTGACCAGCTGAGAGACCTCGCCGGAATCATTCGTCTGCGTATTGAGCAGCTCCGCCACCCGCGCGGATTCCTTCTCCAACGCCTCAAGCGGGAGCTCGAGCTTGGCTAGTTTTGCTACCTCCTGCAACAGCCGCAGTGACGCCAGCGGATACTCAGAGGCCGCGACATAGTGTGGCACCTGTGCGGTGAAACCAAAGGCATCACAACCGCGGCTTGCGAGCTCGTACTCAATGTTCAGGCTCGCAGCACCCGGAACTGTGACGCGGTTTCCCCAGGTATGCATATCACCGAGTTTCCGCTTATCTGTGCCATGGGCGATGATGCCCAGCGGTCGGGTGTGCGGAACCGTCATCGGCGCCGAGTACAGCGACACAGTCCGACCGACATCGTAGCGCTCCGCCAAATCTGCCACGGCAGTCGAGAAAGCCTCCCACCGCATGTCTGGCTCAGGGCCAGAAAGCAGCAAGAACGGCTTACCGACGTTGTCGCGAACCACATTGAGTGACAGGTTCAAATCGGATACATCCACAATCTGGTCGTGGTTCATCGTCACAGAGGGACGGCGAGAACGATAATCAATCAGCTCGTCGATAGAAAAGTTCACCAATGGACGGTGCTCGAGAGCATCCAAGAGGAAACTAGCTGATTCCGAGACGGCATTACCGGCATCCGCATAACCGCTAAGTGCAATGACCAGGGTCAGATGGCCCTCGTTTCCCGTTACGTCAGGAACCGGAAAAACTACCTCGTACATATTGCCCTGAGGCTTGTCGGTCGGATCACTCACGTACGACTACCTCCTGCATCACATTTTTCGTCATTTGAAGTAAACAACCACGATACCGCAGAAATTATTCCAGTTATCCACAAGTTGAAAGTAGTCCACAGATGGGCCGATTTTTCCGGTCGCGCACAAGCAAGGCTGTTGCGGATTCGATAACAATGAGAGCCACCAGATGGCGAGAGGATTGTCCGCTGTCGAGCTATTCCAATGGGGGAAAAGGGGTAAGGAATTAATGGGAAACAAAAAGAACTTCGGTGCAGGACAAAAGCCTGAAATTGAGCCGAGTGTTTTTCTGACGAACCTGCCGGGAATCGTTGGATTCTATCCGCGGGGGCAGGTAGTGATTGCGGCGTTGTATCGTCAGCAGGTCGAAGATCTCATCGATGGCAAGGTCGAGTTTGATCCGACAGCGCATGCTGGCCCGATGCTGATTAAGGATGTGGCCTCGATGGAGAACAATCCTGACTTGGTGCGGGCAGCCGCGGACTTCCTGCTCGATGAAGGATGCACTCACGCAGATGTGTTTATCATCGACGAATCCTGGGGGATTGAAAAGGACTCCACACCTATTACAGGCTGGCTGCGAGAAGGCGGCCTGCATGAGGTGCGTTTGGCGGGCGTTGCCACTATTGCTGCGGGGGAAGTTGTCACGGACGAGCAGGGAGAGATCGTCGGCATTGTCGGTGACAGTCTGATGACCGACAATGCAAATCTAATCTCCCGGCAGGGAGAGCAGATTTTCAAAAACTATGAGGAGTACCGCAGCTATTTTCGAGGTGGCCAATTCCACGACAGTAAAGACAGGGCTCTGATTGAACGCCTCCGGGAACGAGCGACAGCCGTTGAGCAGCCGAGGAAGCTCAAAATTGGTTCGGACAATCCCGCGCTCATTGAGCACTTCGACATGCTCAAAACCGCCGTGGAAAACGTGGCCGATGGTGTGATGGATGCACATGAGGCGGTGCGCGATGAAAACGCAGGATATGCCATTGCAGCAGCACTGACCAACGTCACCTTGCGCGATATGTCCATGATTTTCATTACTACGCAGTTGGCGCAATCAATGGGAGAAATCTGGCGCGAGGCCGCAATCGTCCACCGCGGCAGCCTGCGTGCTAACGCTTTAGCGTGTTTTGCCATCGCAAAGTTCGCGGCTGGGCTGGAGAACTTTGCGCAAACAGCTCTCGATGAGGCAGCGGGGGAGCAACCGAATCATTCACTGACTCAGTTGCTGGAAATTGCGGTCGCCAATCAAATTGTGCCGAGGTGCGTCGGCACAATTCTTGGAGCAGCACAAGAGGTACTGCGCAGGGTATACAAGGTGAAAATGCCGCGTATTGATTAGCGACCCTGCAAGCTGTACTGCAGTACCTAGCGGTGCGCCGAGTGGGCTCGGTCGCCGAGGTTCTTGGTGTACTCCCATGCATCGGCGACGATGGTTTCAAGCTCCGTCTGGTTGGGCTTCCATCCGAGCTCGTCCATGGCACGCTGAGAAGAGGCAATAAGGGTTGCCGGATCACCGGCTCTACGCGGTGCATCCTCAGCGGGAATCGGGTGACCGGTGACCTTACGGCAGGTTTCAATGACCTGGCGAACTGAAAAGCCGTCGCCGGAACCGAGGTTAAAGATACGGTGGGTTCCCGGCGTGTTGGACTCTAGTGCCAAGACATGCGCATCGGCGAGGTCTTTGATGTGGATGTAGTCACGCACCGCGGTGCCGTCCGGAGTCGGCCAGTCATTGCCAAAGACCATAATCTTGTCGCGGTGACCGAGCGCAACCTGCAGTACCAGTGGGATGAGGTGAGTTTCCACCTCACGGTTTTCTCCAAAACCGCCCCAGGCACCCGCCACATTGAAATAACGCAAGCTCGTAGCGCCGATGTTGTATGCCTTGGCGTAAGAGGCGATGGCGTAGTCCATGGCCAGCTTGGTGGCACCGTAAGGGTTGGTCGGCGCGGTTGGCATGTCTTCGGTAATTGGTGTCTTCTCTGGCTCGCCGTAGGTTGCAGCTGTCGAAGAGAACACCAGGTTATTCGTACCGGTATCACGCATCGCGTCGAGTAGCTTCAGGGTTTGGCCCACATTGTTGTGCCAGTAGTCGGAAGGAACTTCGACAGACTCGCCAACAAGCGATTTCGCAGCGAAATGAACGACGCCGTCGAAGCTGTCGGAGGACAGAACCTCGTAGGCCTTGTCCGCCACATCGCCTTCGACTAGGGTCGCGCCCTCTGGCACCGCATCACGGTTGCCAACAGAGAAGTTGTCCAGAATGGTGACGTCGTGGCCAAGAGAAATCAATACTGCCGAGCACACGCTACCGACGTAGCCGGCACCACCAGTGACGAGGAGTTTCATTTGATAATCACCATGATTGCGTGAGACAGAGTATCCGGAATGTCAAGAGAATGATCACCACGGGCGAGAGTCACGCGGCCGGCGGCAACCTCGGCAAGTGCCTCAGTACCCGGCATAATTCCAGCCTTGTGGAGACGCTTCATGTAGCTCTGCTCGACCTGCAGGATTTCGTTAATCTGGACGATCTCAACGGTGTACTCGCCGGGGTTTAGATCGGACAGTCGGCGAACGTTCTCTAACGACTCTGGTGACTGAGTCCCACCGAGGTCTCCCAAACCGGGAATCGGATTGCCGAATGGGGAGCGTGTGTAAGAGTCAAGCACGTCGAGAAGTTTGCGCTCGACCTCGTCACTCATTACGTGCTCCCAGCGGCAGGCTTCGTCGTGAACCTTGTCCCATTCGAGGCCAATGACATCCGTAAGTAGGCGCTCAGCTAGGCGGTGCTTACGCATGACAGCCGTGGCCAGCCTGCGGCCCTCGTCGGAAAGCTGCAAGCTGCGATCTGGGGCAACTACGAGAAGGCCATCGCGCTCCATGCGCGCAACGGTTTGGCTAACGGTCGGCCCCGACTGCTCAAGGCGTTCGGCAATGCGAGCACGCAAAGGAATGATGCCCTCTTCTTCGAGTTCGAAAATCGTACGTAAGTACATTTCCGTGGTGTCAACCAAATCCCTCACGGTTTTCCTCCGATAACACAGTCTTAAAAGTTTTCACTCAAGTATTAGGATAACCACACTTGCGCAAGAAAGATGTTAGGGCTCGCAAATCCAGCGGCTTTGGTGCTGATTAGGCAGCGAAAAGCTTGGTTCGGTGGGCGCTGCTGAGACGGAAGGGAGCGTACGCGATGTCGAAAGCTCGACGTGCAGACGAAAACGCCGACCGCCAGTGTGGATGAAACTCCCGCACGGGGTCGGTATTGAAGTCTAGCACTATCTCAGGGCTGAAAGTGGGAACCCTATCGATGTCACCGCCATGTGGCGTTAGTTTGCGTACTCACGCAGCTTGTCAGCACGGTCACCCTCGCGGAGCTTGGACATAACTTCCCGCTCAATCTGGCGGACGCGCTCGCGAGACAGGCCAAAGTGGCGGCCAATCTGATCCAGCGTGCGGGGCAGGCCATCGTCGAGACCGTAGCGGAGCTTAATAACTTCCTGCTCTCGAATCTCTAGAGTGGACAGAACCTTGCGGACATCGTGGTGACGCAGGGAAGCGACAACTGCTTCCTCGGCATCAGTTGCCTCTGAGTCCTCGATGAAGTCTCCCAGAGGAGCTTCCTCATCAGTGCCCACCGGCATGTCCAAGCTCACCGGGTCGCGGGACTGACGCAGCAGCATTTCGATCTTGGCCTCTGGAATGCCGGATTCCTCTGCCAATTCCTCATTCGTAGCCTCACGGCCGAGCTGCTGGTAGAGCTCACGCTTGATACGAGAAATCTTGTTGACCTGCTCAACCAAATGGACGGGGAGGCGAATAGTGCGCGACTGATCAGCCATACCGCGGGTAATAGCTTGGCGAATCCACCACGTTGCGTAAGTGGAAAACTTGAAGCCCTTGGTGTAGTCGAACTTTTCCATGGCGCGGATGAGGCCCAAGTTGCCCTCCTGGATTAGATCCAGCAGTGGCATGCCGCGGTTGGTGTAGCGCTTCGCCAGCGAGACCACAAGACGGAGATTGGCTTCGAGTAGGTGGGCGCGTGCAGCCTTACCTTCCTTTGCCAAAATCTTGACATCACGCTTCTTTGCGCGGGTCATTTTCGCGCCGGTCTGCAGCAAATGCTCGGCGTATACACCGGCTTCAATGCGCTTAGAAAGTTCCACCTCTTCTTCAGCGCTGAGAAGAGCAGTCTTTCCGATGCCGTTCAAATACACACGAACCAAATCGGCGGACGGATTGGAGTTATTGCCAGTGCGGCGCCCCTTGTCCCGTGGCTGACCTTCCAGTTCGTCATTTTGAATATCGGCACTCTTCATGAATCTGCCTCCTGGATTTTTAAGTGGACTCAATAACTACAACGCACGGAGTTACGGAAATGTTCCCGTGAAAGTTGATGAATGTCAATAGGGTAATTTTGCCATGCAAATATAATGTTAAGAAAAACTGCCGCGACTAGCATTCTACGAGAACTGTAAAGGGTCCATCATTGACGGATGTGACCTCCATCATCGCTCCAAATTGTCCCGTTTCGACCGTCAAGCCACGATTGCGCAAGGTCTCGACAATTTTCTCAATGATGGGTTCGGCCTCTGGGCCCGGAGCCGCGTCTACCCACGACGGCCGCCGTCCCTTCTTTGTCGCCCCCATCAACGTGAATTGGCTAACAACGAGCACCGGGGCGCCAGCGTCGACAGCGCTGAGCTCGCCATCCAGAATGCGCAGCTCCGCGATCTTGCGGGCCATCGTTTCCCAAGCATCGGCAGTGTCCTCGCGGCCAACACCTACGAGCGCCAAAATGGCGCCGGTATCGCCTCCGTCAACGTGGCCAACAACGGAGCCGTCGACAGTGACTGACGCGGATTTAACTCGGGTGAGAACGGCTTTCATTTACTGTTTATCCTCCAAGAGCTCGGTGGGGAGAATCAGACCATGGCGAACCAAGTCAACGACGATGGGAACTAGGGCGTCCTTGATTGCAGGGACTTCGGACTCATCAAAGGCTCCAAACATCGCCATGATGTCGATGACGGTGCCCAGAGCAGCTTCGGGATGCAGTGCACCCAGAATGGTTGCGACGGACTCATCGATTGAGTGTGTCCAGGCGGGGCCGTCGGTGCGTGAGATGCGCGTATCGAACTCAGTGAAGCCCTGGCCGCTGTCGACGTCGGCAAGCGAAACGCGTTCTAAGGCGACGCCAGGGCGCAGAGTAAAGGCAGCTTCGAGGATGGTGTCGGCAGTTTGTGCCCGAAGCCATTCGGCGCGGCCGAGATACTCCTCGGCTTCGGCGGCGAAGGGAGCGGCCAAAGGCTGCGGCATTTCTTCGCACACAGCGGAAGTCGGGCCGGCAATGCGTTGGACTGTGATGTAGCCGAACCCGATGCCTGTCACGCCGCTGTTGCGGAAGTGCTCCAGCCAGGCACGGGAGCGCTCGCAGCCCTCCGGGCTGCGGGGGTCGATGGACTCGTCTCGAAGCCAGGTGCCAATGTATTCCGCCGGCGTGGCGACATCTCGTTGTGTTACCCACACTTCGAGGCCTTCAGCAGGGAGCCAAGAGGCGATGCGCTGTTGCCAACTTTCGCCCTCGATATGGGCCCAAGCGCCGAGCAGATGCGCCGTGCCGCCGTCGGTGAGATGGTCGGCCAGACCGCGGATCATAAGCTCGGTGGCACCGTCCAGATTCAATCCTGAGTCACGGTAAACATGTTCCACACTTGGCAGCCCTACGACGAACGGCGGGTTTGCCACAATGCGGTCAAACTTCTTGGCTGCAACCGGTTCAAACCAGGATCCTTCGAGGGCCTGCGCCTGGTCGAAGCCATTAGCTGCGAAAGTAGCGCGGGCAAAAAACAGCGCCCGGGGGTGAATGTCCGTCGCGACAATCGACTTTGCATCCGGCTGGGCAAGACTCTGGACGCCACAACCGGCACCGAGGTCGAGTACGGATTCCACCGCCGAGGTCGGCGAAATATCGAGGAGGGAGCGGGAAGCCCGCCCCACGCCCAAGACATGATCGGGTCCAGGAACGTGATCGCTCATAGAGGCATCGCGGTCGGAAAAGACAATACGGTCGACTCCCGCAATCTCGACCGGGCGCACATCTATACACACCTGTGCGTTGGTGGCGGTGCCGGCAAGTATGCCGCTGCCCAGTAACTTGGCTGTCAGCTCAGCCCCAAATAGCTGCTGTGCGTCGGCGAAATCGCCCAGGATGAAAAGACGCAACGCGGTCACAGTGTCCGCAGAAACGCCCTCAGTTTCGGTAAGCAGAACATCGACAACGCCGGGCTCACCGCGGTCCAGCGCTGCCAGTCCCTCGGCGCCTAGGACTCGACGCAGTGACTCACTGGAAAACTCAAGGCGCCTGAGCGCGGTGGCAAATTCCTCCGCACAGTCGACAAAATCACGAAGCTGCTGATCAGTCGGTGGGGTGAAGGTGGAGGGGGAAAAGGTCATTGTAGGCACTACCTTCGTCGTAAAGCGGGGCGGAGGGGGCTAGTTAGGGGAGCTTGACGACGGATCGTCGTCTTCCGGCATATCGATGACATTTGCATCATCGAAGGGGGGTGAGATGGTCTCGTTACCGGACTGCGGCCGTGCGTCGGTGTCTTCGGTACTGGCGGCAGAACCGAGCGCGCGCATCTCTGCTTCCTTGAGGGCGCGCTGGCGTTGCTGCTCCTCCCATTTGCGGTTTTGCTCGCGTACAACTCCAGGCTTGTAGACGCGCGGCTTACGCTTGTCAGCGGGTTCTCCAACGCCATTGGCGATGACAACCGCGATCCACGGCATGGGTACGGAGACGACCATGAGAATCGCTGCAATCCACGGCACATCCCACCACAGATAAAAAGCGCCGGAAAGAAGCAGCAGCGGAATGCGAGACCATTGCAGGGCCGCGTAGACGTGGCGGCGGTGGTCATAGTTGCGAATCCGAGAGCCGCGGGCGTCGGTAATCAACGCCGCGTCTTTCTTGCGTCGCCGGGAACTTCCGCGTTTCGGCAGCGCGGAGTCGCGACGGTCATTGATTCGCGCCATGGTTGTCTAGCATACGCCTGTGGCGTGGGGTCGTCTCAACTAGCTATGTCCGTTGCAGCCGCATGCTCGCGTAGTCGTAGCGATGTTGTGGATGGCTGTGGAAGGCAGCAGTCAGCAGCGGCCAGCACCTGGGTCACTGGGCATAATTTGACCGATGGGGCACAATTGGAATCTGTGAGCACTCCATTGAAGACGACAAAGACGATTGAACGCACCGATACCCGCGTCGATGAGTCGACGAGGGACGATACCCCGAAGTTCTTCCATTACGTCAAGAAGGACCAGATCGTGAACTCCGCGGTCAACGGCTCCTACGTCGTTGCTCTGTGCGGTGAAACCTTCCCTGTGAAGAAGTCGGCGAAGCCGGGTTCACCGGTATGCCCTGACTGTGAGCGGATTTACAAGTCCCTGCGTCGCAAGTGAGCGGGCTTCGTAAATGGCAGCAGGAGGCTCTCGACAAATACCTGGCGACTAACCCCAAGGACTTCCTTGCAGTGGCGACACCGGGCGCAGGTAAGACGACCTTCGCCCTGCGTATCGCCAGTGAGTTGCTGTCGCGCCGGATCGTCGAGCGCATCATCGTCGTGGTTCCCACTGAGCACCTGAAAGTGCAGTGGGCTGCTTCCGCTGCTCGTTCGGGGATTGCGTTGGATCCCAAATTCACCAACGCCAAGGGTGTGGTAAACCCCTCCTACCAGGGAATTGTTGTGACCTACGCCCAAGTCGCAGTGCATCCGTTTAAGCACCATGCCGTAGCCACCGCTCGGCCGACATTGGTGATTCTGGACGAGGTGCACCACGGCGGCGATGCCAAGAGCTGGGGCGACGGTATTTCCGAAGCTTACGGCGATGTCGAACGCCGCCTGTGCCTAACTGGTACGCCGTTCCGCTCCGATGACGCGGCGATTCCGTTTGTTCGCTACTCGCCGGACGGCGATGGTTACTCGCGTTCCGTCGCCGATTACACGTACGGCTATTCCAATGCGCTTGCCGACGGCGTCGTGCGCCCAGTGGTCTTTTTGGCTTATTCCGGTGAAGCTCGCTGGCGTGATAGCGCGGGTGATGAGTTCGCTGCGCGACTGGGCACCGTGATGAGCCCAGAGGAGACCACGCGTGCTTGGCGCACCGCGCTTGACCCAAAGGGCGAGTGGATGCCATCTGTGCTGCGGGCAGCGCACACCCGTCTCTCGCAGATGAGGCAGCATATCCCGGACGCGGGTGGTCTGGTCATCGCCTCCGATGCGGCAACTGCTCGTGCGTACAAACGCATTCTCGAGCAGATTGCCTCTACGCCGGTGGCGTTGGTGCTCTCGGATGAACCGGGCTCGTCGGAACGAATCAAGACTTTCTCCGAGTCCACCGATGAGTGGATGGTGGCCGTGCGCATGGTCTCCGAAGGCGTGGACGTGCCGAGGCTGGCGGTCGGCGTGTACGCGACCAGTTCCTCGACTCCACTATTCTTCGCGCAGGCTATCGGACGATTCGTGCGAAGCCGCATGCCAGGGGAGACTGCTTCGGTCTTCTTGCCGTCGATCCCGGTGCTGCTCGACTTGGCCTCGCAGATGGAGGTGCAGCGCAACCACGTGCTCGGCAAGCCGGATCGGCCTTCGGAAGGCTGGGAAGATGACTTGGTCGCTGAGGCCAATCGCCGCAAGGATGAGCCCGACGAATTGCTGCCGGCCTACGAATCCATTGGCGCGGATGCTGAACTTGACTACCTCATCTACGACGGCTCCTCCTACGGCACCGCAACCGTTGCCGGTTCCGCCGAAGAGGCCGATTATCTGGGTTTGCCAGGGCTTCTCGACGCCGATCAGATGCGACTCTTGCTGCGTCAGCGGCAGGATGAACAGCTTAAAGCCGCCAGTGCCCGAGAGAAGGAAGCCCGCGAGGAGGCGAGGGAATCGTCGTCAAGCGGGGGCGAAGGGGGCGCGGTGCACCGGATTGAGGGATCAGCGTACCCAAGGCCGCAGAAGGTGGCCAGTGAGGTGTTGCCGAAGTTACGGAAGGAGCTCAATACGCTGGTGTCGATGACAGCGGCGCGAACCGGTAAGCCACATGGTCAAGTGCATAACGAGGTTCGGCGCGCCTGTGGTGGCCCGCCGACTGCGCTATGTACCGAGGAACAGTTGCGTGATCGCATCAGCTACCTGCGTAATTGGTAGGGTTTCAAACGAACTGAGCAATCTATGGTGGAGAGAAGAATGTCGGCAAGCAGTGATAAGTCGAGGCCGTCGGAATTGACCGGCGGTGGTTTGTCGGCTGTACCAGGCAATGACGGTCGGACTATTGGCGTGCTGGCGCTGATCTTTGGCGTCGGCGGACTCTTGATGTCCTGGATGATTGTTGGTGGCATCCTCGGTGTCTTTGGCATTGTTCTAGGCATCATCGCGATGGCGAAGGCAATGAGTGCGAAGAAGCGCGTGCAGGCAGCTGGGGGAGACGCGGTCATCAGCGGTTCGTTCGGATTGGGCGTGGTCGGCATTGTGACGGGTATTGCGGCCGCCGTGGTGTCGCTGATGCTGTATTCGTCGACATCAGATGCGATGTCGAAGTGCGAGAAGTTCGAGCGCACCTCTGGAGAGTATGCCGAGTGCATCTCTAAGCAGATGGGTACTGATCAGCCAATGAAGCAATCGGAGTGAGTTCGGAAGCGACATCAATGGCGGTCTTACTTTGTGCCCGGAGTTTTCGGTCAACGCCAAATACGCAATCAGGAAATGAGCTAACCCCGTAATCCACCCCCGAAGCCCAACTGCCTGCAGTTTCGGCCGGGGGTTTCTTAGTGAAATCTCATATTTGGCCGAGTGTTGGTAATGATATTGGTGTCAGAAAGTACCCACATTTGGCATCCCCTACATGCGGTAAACGTTTGAACACGCGTGCAATACAGGATGTCTGCTGATTATTAAATAGGAGCGTGAATCGTGGCAGCGACATCTACGCGCGACAACTCCCCGGAACTGTCACCGGGCCAACAAGACCGTGGATACCTCAGCCGGGAGCTTTTCCGTAAGCGCACCGGTCTAGGACTCGGTATCATCCTGGCCCTGCTCGTGTACTTCTTTATGCCGGCTGAGCTCGATCACAACCTGCGTGCAACCGCAGGTGTAGCAGTGCTTATGGCCGTGTGGTGGATGTCCGAGGCTATCCCGATTGCCGTTACGGCTCTGCTGCCGCTGGCTCTATTCCCGATTCTCAACCTCGCTGAGATTAAGGATTTCTCGGGCAAGTACACAGACCCGACCATCTTCCTCTTTATGGGCGGCTTCCTGTTGGCGCTGGCGATGCAGCGTTGGAACCTCCACAAGCGCGTCGCATTGTGGGTTCTGGTGCTCATGGGGTCGTCACCAAAAATGCTGATTCTCGGCTTCATGGTGGCTACTGGCTTCCTGTCGATGTGGGTCTCCAACACGGCCACGGCCGTGATGATGCTGCCAATCGGTGTGTCCGTCCTGAGCCTCATTGTCCGAATGCTGCACGATGAAAAGGTTGCTGCAGAGGATACGGGCTCTGCGAGTGAATCCGTCGCTGAAACCCCCGGTGGGGATGCGCTGGAGGAGGCCGAGGAGTCGTCGTCAAGCTATGACCCGATGCCAAAGTCAAACTTCGGTATCGCGCTGATGCTGGGTATCGCTTACGCGGCATCGATTGGTTCGCTGGGCACCATTATTGGTACTCCTCCGAACGCTATGCTGGCGGCCTACATGGCGGAGCAGGGAGTCAATATTGGGTTTGGCCAGTGGATGCTGCTCGGTGTCCCGGTGGCGGTTGTGCTCATGCTCTGTGCATGGTTCCTGCTGACAAATGTTCTGTTTAAGCCGGAGATTACGCATATTCCAGGTGGGCGCGAACTCATGCGTGACGAGTTGAAGCGCCTTGGCCGTATGTCGACTGGAGAGCGCCGAGTGCTCCTGGTGTTTATCGCGGCGGCACTGGCGTGGGTCTTTGTTCCGGTGCTGCTGCCCGACACCAAGATTGCCGATGCGGTTATCGCAATGACCGTGGGTATTGCGCTGTTCATTATTCCGGGCGGTCCTGATGGCGTTAAGCTTATGCGTTGGGAAAATGCGTTAGAGCTGCCGTGGGGCGTGCTGCTGCTGTTCGGTGGTGGCCTCGCACTGTCCTCGCAGTTCGGTGCCTCTGGGCTGTCGGACTGGATTGGCGAGCAGCTGTCTACTCTCGGCTGGATGCCAGTGGCTGCACTCGTGGTTGTCGTCGGCGCCGTTGTGCTGTTCCTGACCGAGTTCACCTCTAACACCGCGACGGCCGCGACCTTCCTGCCGCTGGTTGGTGCGATGGCAATCGGTCTGGGCCACGACCAGATGATTTTCGCCGTTCCAGTTGCACTGGCAGCTACTTCGGCCTTCATGATGCCGGTTGCAACACCGCCGAACGCCATCGCCTACGGCTCCGGCTACGTCAGCATGGACAACATGGTCAAGGCCGGTGTTTGGCTGAACGTCGTCGCACTGATCGTGATTTCTGTGGCATCGCTGACGCTGCTGCAGTGGGTATTCGGCGTCGTGTACTAGCTGGGTATGTAGTAGCCCGTAGTGGATGGTGGGGCAGCGCGCTGAACCGCCACCGGACTGCTTCGCCTAGCGTTGCTCAGATACTCCTTCGCCCCGTTCCACTTCGGTGGTCCGGGGCTTTTGGCTGCAAATGTGAAACTGTGTGAGTTTATGACACTTTCAGGCCATTTTTTAGGCTATTTTTGACATAAACGCAGTCAGTAACTCACTAGCGCTGACACCAAAAGAAGAATCGGGCTTGAATAAGGTGTGAAACCTCATTCAAGCCCGATTTTTCTAGTCAAGCAGTTAGCCCCTGAACAACTCCAGGTTAAAGCTTTACTCCAAGTAGTCGCGCAGCACCTGCGAGCGCGACGGGTGACGCAGCTTGGACATCGTCTTGGACTCAATCTGACGGATGCGCTCGCGTGTCACACCGTAGACCTGACCAATCTCGTCCAGGGTACGTGGCATGCCGTCGGTAAGGCCGAAGCGCAAGCGGACGACACCGGCTTCACGTTCGGAGAGAGTTTCCAGGACGTCGCCAAGCTGATCCTGGAGGAGCGTGAAGCTGACGGCGTCCACGGCGATAACTGCCTCGGAGTCCTCGATGAAGTCACCGAGCTGAGAGTCACCCTCGTCGCCGATGGTCTGGTCCAGGGAAATCGGTTCACGAGCGTACTGTTGAATCTCGAGAACCTTTTCCTCGGTGATGTCCATTTCCTTGGCGAGCTCTTCCGGGGTGGGCTCGCGGCCCAGATCCTGAAGCAGTTCACGCTGGATACGACCGAGCTTATTAATGACCTCGACCATGTGAACCGGAATACGAATGGTTCGAGCCTGGTCGGCCATTGCACGAGTAATGGCCTGGCGAATCCACCACGTTGCGTAGGTGGAGAACTTGTAGCCCTTGGTGTAGTCGAACTTCTCGACGGCGCGAATCAGGCCGAGGTTGCCCTCCTGAATCAAGTCGAGGAAAGCCATGCCACGGCCGGTGTAGCGCTTTGCCAGGGACACCACAAGACGGAGGTTGGCTTCGAGCAGGTGATTCTTGGCGCGCTGACCGTCACGAGAAATCTCGCGCAAGTCGCGCTTTTGAGCGTAAGCGATGCGCTCGCCGGCTTCCTTGGCCTCGTCAATCTTGTACTGCGCATACAGACCGGCCTCGATGCGCTTTGCCAGACTGACTTCTTCCTCGGCAGTCAGCAGCGCGACCTTACCAATCTGCTTGAGGTAGGCGCGGACAGAGTCGGCGGAGGCGGTGAGGGCAGCATCTTTGCGGGCCTGACGCAGACGAGCGGACTCGTCCTCGTTCCAGACCTCGTCGCCCTCGTCCTCTTCATCCTCGTCTTCGTCCTCGTCGTCCTCTTCTTCATCATCGTCGAGGTCGTCGTCTTCGAGGTCGTCATCATCCAGATCGTCGTGAAGATCATCGTCTTCGAGATCATCATCCAGATCCGGGTCGTAGTCCTGCTCCTGCTCCAAGTCGTGGTCGAGTTCCTCGTCCTCGAGCTCTTCGTTCTCAGTTGCGTCGAGAGCTTGCGCGTCCTTCGCCTTCGCTGCAGCAGCCTTGGCCGCGGTGGCCTTCGCAGCCGTTGTCCGCTTAGTTGCCTTCTTGGCGGCGGCCTTACGCGTGGTTTTCTTAGCGACGGACTTCTTGGCCGCCTTCTTCACGGTCTTCTTGGCCGCTGCCTTCTTAGCGGTCGTCTTCTTCGCCGCAGTTTTGGTAGCAGCCGTCTTTTTGGCAGCAGTCTTCTTCGCGGCAGTCTTCTTTGCCACGGTCTTCTTCACTGCCTTCTTGATGGCCTTCTTTACAGCCTTCTTTGCAGGAGTAGCTGAACCGGTGCCACTCCCGGTGGATTGGTCCTGAGCTTGCCCCAGTTCGTTGCCTGCCACGAACGCCCTTTCACGATGTACGTTGTGTGCGCCGCCAAAGCCGCCGCCAGCTTCTCTCGGTCGAAGAGAAGCTCAACGCGCCAGTGGTGCGCCTTTACTTCGTCTATAGCCAACTAGCCGAATGGAAAACATTCAGAGCTGACCTTTTCGTGCCACGGTCATCAGTGTTGCTTTCTGGCTCCTAGCGAAGAAGTAATCGGTGAAAATCCTCATCGAAGCAGTGCGCTGGAATTCGATTTTCCCAATCCTCCTCGAGCCTGTTGATTATTCAACCTTGCCGTGAGTCAACTTCTTATTGTAAACCAATTCTTAAAACCGCCGCCACGGGGCATGGCTTCAAGCACGTGTCACGCCCGACACGTAGCTACCAATCCCCATATAAGAAATGAAAGTGGTTAAGGGTAAAGTCCCTGGTCAGCTGCAAAGGCGGCGCCAGCAATACCCGCATTATTATCCAGACTTGCGGGGACAACTGGAGTCTTACATGTCAACAGCGGAATCCACTTTTCGTGTTCGCGACTGATTCCGCCGCCGACGATGATCCGTGACGGCCAAAACAGTGCCTCGTAGGTCTTAAGCACCTTGCTCACGCGCTCAGCCCACTCTTCGAAGCCGAGCCCCTCCACATCCTTAACTCTCGCGGATGCAAAGTGTTCGGCCTCCATGCCATCAATGATGAGGTGGCCTAACTCCGAATTGGGGTAGAGCAGTCCGTCATGAATAAGCGCGGAGCCGATGCCTGTACCAAAAGTTAGCAACAACACGGCGCCTGTCTTATTGCCCGGATCGCCAAACTGGACTTCAGCGAGGCCGGCAGCGTCAGCGTCGTTAAGCACGTGCGCCTTGTTGTTGGGCAGGTATTTAGCGAAGAGCTCTTGGCAGTTCGTATTAACCCAAGAACCGTCAATATTGGCGGCCAGCAAGGCAATCTGATTCTGTACGACGGACGGAATCGTGATGCCGACATCGGAATCCCACTTCGCAATGTCCACAATTTCTGCAATGGTCTCCGCAACCGCTTCCGGAGTTGCCGGCTGTGGCGTGAAAATCTTAATGCGGTTGCCAATAAGCTGCCCAGTATCAAGATCCACGCGGCCCCCTTTGATTCCAGAGCCTCCGACGTCGATGCCAAATCCAATTCGTTGTCCCATAGCTCAAATTGTACGAAACAGACACAATGGGGGCATGAGCATGAACTCGCGTGGCACCGAACAACTCGCTAGCAGGGCAGATAATAGGGGGTTTAGTGCGTCGAATAGCCCCGGTTCCGTGCGACCCAGCGTCAGGGATCTGCGTGACCGCGCGGTACTTATCGCCCGCGCAGCCGCGGCGCACATCGCCAGTCGTCGGGTCGAACTCGGCTCCGATGGCGTTTTAGCAAGTTCCGAAACGAAGTCCTCAGCTGTAGACCCCGTCACCGTTGTCGACCGTGAATCTGAGGAGCTCATTCGTTCGCTTATCAAGACGTTTAGCAGCTCTGACCGCATTTTGGGCGAAGAAGGCGGGCTTGACGACGGCGCGAGTTCCCCAGCGCAGGCTGCCAACGAGGGCGAAGCGGTGACCTGGATTGTAGACCCCATCGACGGTACGGTGAATTTCCTCTACGGCATGCCCAATTTTGCTGTGAGTATCGCTTGCGCCGTAGGCGATGAGGTAGTGGCGGGTGCAGTGGCAAATGCGTCCTCGGGAGAGATTTACAGTGCAGCTAAGGGAGAGGGCGCTCAGGTTTCTCGACGGGACGGCACTGTGCAGACGCTTAGTTGTTCCCCAACGGCCGAGCTGGAAAAGACACTTGTGGCAACGGGATTCAGCTATTCCGCTAGTCTCCGGCAGGTGCAGGGCCGGATAGCGTCGCAGTTGCTGGGGGAGTGTCGAGATATTCGGCGCATGGGATCGGCGGCGCTGGATTTGTGCATGGTGGCGCACGGCCGTGTTGATGCGTATTACGAACACGACATCAAGATTTGGGATTATGCAGCTGGTGCTCTGATTGCGGCTGAAGCAGGCGCAAGGATTAGGGTCCCGGAATTCACTCAGTGTGCCAACGTTACTGGCCGGCCGGAGGGAGACCCGCTCGACTTTGGTGTCGGTGCGGCGAACTCTGAAGTTGCCGATGCGTTCTTCGAGGCATTGGATGGTGCTATCGCGAAGGCTAGGAATTAGTGCGTCGGTCTAGGAGCAGGTGCTCGAGCCTAACGAGCTCAACCCCTCTAGGTCGGCTTGTTCGCCACGGTTCAATGCGGACATCGTTTCCTCAACCTGGCTGGCTACTTCGAGATCCTTAAACCCCTTACCCAAGGACACATCGACGGTTGCATCCGGCCGACCATCGTGGATGAGCTCAAAGCAGGGGAAAAGAGCGTGAAGCGCCGCGGCGTGGCCATTGAAGTCCTCGCCATAACGCAGCTGGCCGAAGCAACCGAGGTCTTGGTTTTCCACAATAGGGTCGTTGCCGTAGGGAACCTGCTCATCGAGGACAAAATCGAGCTGCCGCAATTGCTCGGCGACGGTTGTAGCCTGGCCGACTTTGCCGTTGGCATTATAAACGCGCACATGAACATCCGACGGTGGAACGACGTGCTCTCCGATTAGCGTGGTGGAGGAAACAGGGGCCCCAGCCGCGGGGAGGGAACAGGACACCGGATAACTTGCCGGTTGGCTGCGGAATGCCAATACCCACAACGTAGCGGCAATCACTACAGCAACGACGGAAACCACCACGTAGGGAACAATTTTTCGTCGATGTGATGCGCTCGTAATGCTCGCGGGGCCTGAACTCATAGCCATCATGTTATCCTCTCCTCGGCTTATGGGCATAGAAACCTATTCTGACCTGCAGAGATGACAGATTGCGTGAATTGCCTTAATATCCGCTGAGAAAGGCGCTGGAGAGTACAGGGTGTCAATCGTCTCAACGCGTTGTATTCTCCGAGAAAAAGTCAGTTCACAATGTCTAGCAAAGGTCCAGAAAGAAGGTTTGGGACATGGCTGTAAACTACGATGCCCCGCGTACTCGTGAAACCGAAGAGCTGGAGACCGATTCCCTCGAGGGCCTTCAGGCTGCATCTGCTGAGAAGGAAATCGACGACACTGACGACGGCGAAATTGTTGAGCCGTTCGAGTTGCCGGTTGCCGACATCGCGGGTGAAGAATTCGATATGGATGTTGCCCCGAAGGGGGAGGATGAATTCACCTGTGGCTCCTGCTTCATGGTGATGCACCGCTCAATGATCGCAATCGATAACGGCGATGGATTCCCCATCTGTCAGGACTGTGCCTAATCCCCGCACAGCCGGGATAGCTTCCTAGGAAAAAGGAAAACCGCCACTACCACGGTTCTGGCGGCGCTGGGGCCGTCGGCAAGCGTGTAGCGGCGGTGAGAGATTTGACCTAGCGGTCGAAGAGACTGTCAAGCAGTGCCTCGGGGTGGCGGGTGGAGACCAGCCAATAGGGGGTGGGGTCGTCCGGATCGTCGAGGACTAGCAGCACCATCGTGGGAATCCACGTGTGTGTAACCAGGAACGCTGCTGGATCGAGCTGACGGCCCAACGCATTGCGCTGCGCGGACTTCGGGACCACCAGGGATTTGGCAACAACCGATGCTGGCAAAACTGCCGTGCCAGCGTGAAGCCAGCGTTCACCAGTGCTGTCCACTTCCACGGACACCGTGGTCTTCGACATAGTCAACAGCACCCACACGCCCACGGCCAGACAAATAATGCCGCCGATGACAAGCCAAATCGGTGAACGGTTAAAGCCAATCTGGGCCGTGCATACAAAAACGGCAGCAGCGCCGAGTACCCAGAACCACCAGGGAACCCAGAGCTTTTCGGAATAGACAATCGATGAATCTCCGCTCGAGCTCATTGCTATTGCCGCACCTTCAGAGACGGATGCTGAGCTGTCGTCGCGACGAGGCTGCAGGTTATCTTTTCCACTCACGGTTATCCATTCTAGGGCACGGCTATGCTCGGTACTGACAAGGCCGAAGTGCGGTTCTTAAAAGACGCGACAGCGAAGGATATACAAAGAGATGACTTATGCCCCGGTGCAAGTGAAAAAGCTCGCTAAAGACGCTGTGATTCCCCAGCGTGCGCATGCCGATGATGCCGGTGTGGATTTGAGCTCAGTGGAGGATGTCATCCTAGCACCAGGGCAGCGGGCGCTCGTGGGAACCGGTATTGCCATTGCTTTGCCGGCGGGCACAGTGGGATTGGTTCATCCTCGCTCCGGATTGGCTTTCAAAAAGGGGCTGTCCATCGTCAACGCTCCCGGCACGATTGATGCCGGTTACCGTGGTGAGCTTAAAGTCTGCCTGATCAACTTGGACCCGACCAATGCGGTGGAGATCGCCAAGGGCGATCGAATTGCCCAATTGGTTGTGCAGAAGGTCGAGCTCAGCCCGCTGGTGGAAGTCGATGAGCTCGATGAAACTGAACGCGGCGTGGGAGGTCACGGGTCAACCGGAGTGTCCACGACGCTTTAAAACGCCTCTGACAGCGCGGGGCCCCTACCAAGTGTGGTTCAATGCGTGAAGAGCTCAATAAAGCGTTTACAAAAGCGTATACAAAGATTTCTTTTTAGCGAGGTGTCAATAAACCACCATGTGGCCATTTGGAAAGAAGAACCAGCCAGAAGAACCAGCTGCTGAGGCAGAGACCGTTGCCACCGACTCTGCGGCGCCAGCTTCTGAGGAGGCTACCGCAACCGTGCATGACGACGCGTCGGAAACCGCCGCGGAGAACGCACCAGCAAACGGCCCCTTCGATATCAACAGCGCTAGCCCGACGCAGTTTGATTTTTCGGACTTCGCGAAGGCCAGCCTGAACCTCGGTTCGATGCTGCTGCCTATTCCTCACGTTGGTGATATTCAGGTGGAGATGGGGCCGACAGGTCCAACCATGCTGCACGTCGCCACTGAGCATGGCCGCGTAACTCCTGTAGCATTCGCTGCTCCGACGTCGGGTGGCCTCTGGGAGGAGTCCGCTCAGGAAATCAAGGACGGTCTTGAGTCCGATGGCCTCGATGTCCATGTCGAGCAGGGGCCGTGGGGTTCTGAGGTCGTAGGTCGCACCTCCGATATGGAAATGCGAATCATCGGCGCCGACGGCCCGCGTTGGATGCTTCGCATGACGGCCTCCGGTCCGGCTGATCGGGCGGAGGAACTTGCGAATCTCGCCCGCGGTCTCCTTGCCCGTAGCTTCGTCTCTCGCGGTGAGAACCCGATGCCAGCAGGTCAGCCGCTTCCGGTTACGCTGCCGTCCCAGATGGCCGAGCAGATTCGTCAGGCATACCAGCAGCAGACCCAGGCTGCTCAAGCTGAAGGTGAACCTGGACAGGTGCCAGGCGCTACTGGTATCAACCCGGATGGTTCCACCAATTAGTTTGGTTAACCCTACAGCATAGAGAGGCTAGCTGCTTGACAAGGTAGAAGAGGATCTGCAGGTGCCACTGTGCACTGCCCGCCGCCGTCACCCGACGGCGGCTTTTCTCTTGTCAGCGGGTAGTATCACACTGCGTGAACATCGAAGTGACTATTGACCGTCCCGCTGCCGGCGGAGAATTCATTGCCAGCTATGACGGACGTATCGGTTTCGTCACCGGCGGTATCCCCGGCGAACGCGTTGTTGTCGAAATTGCCAAACCTGATGCCAAGCTTTGGCGCGGCAATGTCGTTGAGGTTCTGGATGCCTCAGAGCATCGAATTTCGCAGCGTTGCGAAGCAGCTCAGCAGGGCGCGGGCTGTTGCGACTGGGGTTTTATTGATCCTGAGCACGCGGCGCGTCTCAAGGCTGATGTCTTGACCGATTGCCTGCGCCGTCTTGGACGTTTCACCGCCGACGAGCTGCCAGCTATCGATGTTCTTCCACTGGCTCCGACCTCCCGTTGGCGCACGCGCGTGCGGCTGGGTGTGGATTCCCAGGGACGAGCGGGATTACGTCGTTCCCGTTCCCACGAGCTCGTCATCGGCTCCGAGTGCGTCCAAACAGTTCCCAATCTCATCGCTGGCTTTTCGACGGCCGGAACCATCCCTGTTGCTAAGCCTGCTCGCGGTCGAGGGAGCAAGAAGCCGAAGCCAGGAGAACTCCATGTGGCCATGGACACGGAGGGTAACCGAAGTGCTGTATACGTTTCCGGCAGCGGCAGGAACCGCACGCAAACGTTGATTGAAGGCGAGCCAACTACACAGCACACCGTTCACGGAATTACTTTCGATGTGCCGACGACCGGTTTTTGGCAAGCCCATTGCCATGCCCCTGAGTTCTATGGATCGCGCATCATCGACCTGTTGGTTGGTCAGTCTTTCTCCTGCGGTTGGGATCTTTACGGTGGCGCAGGCGTTCTGTCGGCGGCACTGCGCAAGCTAGTTGACGCAGAGGGTTCAATTCTCTCTGTCGAGGGTTTTGCCGCGGCCGCGACGGCGGGGCGCAAGGCTTTCACTGCAGCTGACCACAGTGGAAATGCGTCGCCTGCGGCACCAGTCCGGTTCGTAACCGGGGATGTCACCAAGGTAGTGCGCCGCGAAGTTGCTAATGCGGAAACACCAAACCCGGATATCGTCGTTCTCGACCCTCCGCGCTCCGGTGCTGGTAAGGATGCCATTGCCGCTATTGCAGAAGCCAAGCCACGCACGGTCGTACATTTCGGTTGCGATCCGGCGACTTTTGCCCGCGATGCCCGGTACTGGGCTGACTATGGCTACGCGTTCAAACACCTCGAGGTCGTGGACGCATTTGGTCTAACGCATCACTTTGAAACCATCGCGGTGCTGGAGCAGCTGTAGCTAGAGTGGCTGCCGCATGGGCGCAAGAACGTTGGCGCCGATCACGTCGGCAAGCAAATGTGCCTGCCATGGGCGGAAACCCTGTTCCCTGAGGTGAGCGGAGATTTCTGTAACGGCTGGCAGGCCGCCAGCGGAGTTGTCGTGGTGGCGGAATACGAATGAGCCGACTGCGCGACTGTGAATCCACCACACCAGTTCACGTGTCTGCGCGGAAGTGATGAGTGTGTCTTTGCGCAGGTGTATTTGGGCACAGACGTTGTCGATGCAGTCTCGCGTGGTTTCGAAAATCTCGGCGGCTTGTGGGGCATGTTCAGCCCAACGGCGAAAGTGGGGCATCTGGTTGGGAGCCTGCTTCTGGGGCTTCGGCCATGACGACCTGGGTTCCTGACGGGCTTCATTAACGACCTTCAACCAAGCGTCCGCGGCACCGCGACGGCGACGTGGAAATCCACGGATTGCAGTTAGTTCACGCTGCGTACCGGGGAGTTGTTCTGCGATTGTACGTAGAACGCTGTGACCCATGACGTGTGTTGGGGAGACATCACGGCGCTGCGCGATTTCGTCACGCTCAGTCCACAGTGCACGGGCGACGTGAAGTTGTTCGGGAGTGCGCAGCTTCCCAATCCCTTTGAGCCCCTGCCACGAGTGTCCGACGTGCAGACCATCGAGGTATTTACGGTTTAGAGCGAGTTCGCGTTCGCATTCCTGTTCCAGCCATTCCAAACGGTCGAGCTCAGTCAGCGCCTGACAAAGAACCTCGGCGAGTTCGATGAGCAGCTCGACATCCAAGGCTGCGTAGTCCAGCCAATCTGCTGGCAGTGGACGAGTAGACCAATCCTCTCGACCGTGCCCCTTGGCAAGTCCAACTCCGAGGAGTCGCTCTGTCAGAGCTGCTAAGTTGACTCGCTCCAGGCCGAGAAGGCGGCCGGCCAGCTCAGTGTCAATGACTTTGGTGGGGTAGAGACCCAGAGCTGCGAGGCAGGGAAGGTCAGAATGAGCGGCGTGAATAATCCAGGTCAGGTCGTTGACTGAGGAACCGAAAACGGCCATCGCCTTGCGACCATCTTCGGGATCGATGAGAAAGGTGCCCGCTCCACGGCGGCGAAATTGAAGCAAGAAGGCGCGGTCGTCGTAGCGATATGCCGAAGCTCGTTCAGTATCGACTGCGAGCCAACCGTGTCCTTTGGCCAGCTGCTCACCGGCGTCAATAATGTCGTCGATGGCAGAAAGCACGCGTGGAGTTCCCTCGGCTGGGGCAAGTCTTACTTCTACGTCGGGACTAGTTTCCACGTCGGAGCTCATCGCACGCCTCTTCGGTCGTCGGTATCAGCAGTCGCCGGTATCAGCCCAGCAGGGAAACGCCGACGGGTGGCAGACCAGCGACGTTCGCTAGTACCTGAGCGAAGGATTCAACGTGGGTGCGCAGGTCGGTGCCACGAGCAGTCCACGATGCGCGCATTTCTAATTGAAAGGCCTGTGGCTTGCCGCCGATCTCGCCATAGCGGACAGAGTTCGTAGTAGTCACCGTGCCACCCAAGTTCGACAGTTCGGCGTTGTTCTCAGCCAGAGCCTCGGTGAGCCATTGCCAGGCAACCTGGGGAAGCAGCGGATCTTCCGCGAGGGAGGCGTCCATATCCGCCTGGATGTATGCAACCAAGCGCATGTCACCGTCCCAGGTTTCCTCACTGCGGGGGTCATGGAGCAAAATTAAACGACCAAAGGCATCGTCGTCCGAGGACTCGGGGACGATATCAGCTTCGGGCTGCGTGACCTCAAGCGAGACAGCGTGGCTAAACGGTGCCAGCTTCTGCGGTGGCCGAACGGTGCCCAGAGCAATCTCAGGTCGCAGTTCAGCAGAGTGCATTGACTGGACCGCGGCGCGGAAGTTCTGTGGCATTGAATCGGTTCCATTCACGCGCCTGAACTTAGCCATATGACGCTTGCGTTAGTGGGAGGCGCGCCGAAAAGAGTGGGAAGCGACCAAGCGGTTCGTCGAAAACGCACAGCAGGGCGAGCGATTTCCCTGTTCTTAGTACCCCACACATCAATTTCTAAGGTAAGTGGGGCATGATTGTCCGTATGAACAATCGTCGCACTTTGACTGATGCCCCGATTCTTGATGCAGCTTACGGTCGAACTCCGTCGCGCCGCCCGGTGTGGTTTATGCGGCAAGCCGGTCGTTCACTGCCTGAATACCGTGAGGTGCGCAAGGACATCGGTATGTTGGACTCCTGTTTCCGTCCGGAACTGCTCGCTGAGATTACTATGCAGCCGGTACGTAGGCACGACGTTGATGCTGCGATTCTTTTTTCCGATATCGTCGTGCCGCTGAAGGCTGCGGGTGTCAACCTGGATATTGTTCCTGGCCGCGGTCCAGTAATGGATACTCCGGTGCGCTCGGAAGCAGACATCAAGGCTCTACCGGAAGTCACGGAAGAGCAACTCGCTCCGGTGGCCGAGGGTATCGGCCTCATTCTGCAAGAGCTGACTGATACCCAGGCACTCATTGGTTTCGCCGGTGCACCGTTCACCTTGGCGTCGTACCTGATTGAAGGCGGTCCATCCCGCAATCACGAGCGCACTAAGGCGCTGATGCACTCGGACCCTGAATTGTGGGATCACCTGATGCAGAAAATCACTCCGATGGTGATTGCTTTCCTGCGCGCGCAGATTGGCGCTGGTGTGGACGCTATTCAGCTCTTCGACTCCTGGGCTGGCTATCTCACCGAGCGTGATTACCGCCGCTTTGTGTTGCCGTACTCGAAGGAAATCTTCCAGGCTGTCGCCGACGCCGGCATTCCGCGCATCCACTTCGGTGTGGGCACCGGCGAGCTTCTCGGTGCGATGGCTGAAGCCGGCCCAGAAGTCATGGGCGTCGACTGGCGCGTGCCACTGGACGTTGCTGCCAACCGCATTCGTGCCACGCTTTCCGACGTTCACCGAGGCGCAGACCCGGCGGAAAACAGCCTTGCATTGCAGGGCAACCTTGACCCGGCGATTCTCTTTGCCGGTGAAGATGCAATGACCCAAGAGATTCAGCGCATCTGCTCTGAGACGGACCGTGCAATTAAGCGTGGTGACGCCCGTGGACATATCTTCAACTTGGGTCACGGGGTGCTACCGAATACCGATGCCGACGCGATTACGCGCGCCGTTGAGATCATTCACGCAACGTAAAAGCCGACGCAACAGGCGTGTAAAACACGCACTAGCTAATTTCCTACAAGTCTTATCGACCGTGCCCGCTCGAGGCGCGGGCATAGAGAAAGCGTACGAAATACCGTGGTTGCACAACCTTCTACCATTGCCGTCATAGGTGGCGGTATCTCCGGCCTGAGCGCAGCGTATGAGTTGCGTAAAAAGCTCGGACCCGCCGCAAGAATAATTGTCATCGAGTCCAGTGCACAGGTCGGCGGCAAGCTGAAGACTCGAACAGGAACTAACGGCCCTCTCGAAGCGGGCGCTGAGGCGTACCTGGCGTTCCGTCACGATGCCACCGATTTTTTCAAGGAACTCGGGTTGGCAGATCAGCTAGTCGCCCCTTCGGGGCTGCCTTCCAAGCTCTACATTGGCGGTGAACTCAAGGACCTTCCGCGTAACACGGTCACCGGTATTCCAGGAAGTTCAGAAGGGTTGGGCTACCTCCTCAGCGAGGCCACCCTCGCCAAGATTGATGCCGAGTCGAACCCCGAGCTCACTCCAGCCTTGCACTGGGTACTGGGTGACGACATGAATGTCGGCCAGCTGGTCGCGGCGCGGCTCGGTGAGGAAGTCGTTGACCGCATCGTCTCCCCGCTGCTCGGAGGCGTCTACTCAACCACCGCATACGACCTGGGCCTGCGTGCGACCATCCCACAGTTGGCGGCAGCGCTTGATGAAATGGCTAGTGTCGGTGATCATGTCAGCCTCACCGGCGCTGTCCAGCGCGTTCTGGAAGCACGTAAGCAGGCGCAGCAGGCGCGTCTGAGCAGTGAGGCTGCGACAGACTCGACGAAGACGAATCGACCGGTGGTCTTCCAAACGTTCCGCGATGGCTTCGAGGTTCTCTACAACACGCTTGTCGACGAATCGGGAGCCGAACTCCTCTTGTCGACGAAGGCTACTGGTCTGCGGCAGCATGACAATGGCTTTGAGGTCACTGTGGAACTGCCGTCGGAAAGCGGCACGAGCGTTAGCACTATCGACGTCGACGGCGTTGTCGTGGCGGCACCTTCTGCAACCACATCGGAGCTGTTGAGCAATCTTGCGCCAGAGGCGGCTGAGCTCATTGGTGGGGTAGACACGTCTAACTCGGCGGTGGTCGGTATGTGTTTCGACTCGTCCGAGGGACTGCCGGAGATCAACGGTGTGTTGTGCGAGATTGGTGCGGATCTGTCCGCGAAAGCTTTCACAGTGTCGTCCCGGAAGTGGCCACATATTGGTGAGCGCTACGGTGCCGTTGTGAGGGCAAGTTTCGGACGTTTTGATGATGACTCGCACGTGCATCGCAGCGACGAGGACCTCATCGCCAGGGCAAAGGCGGATTTGGCTAAGGCGACTGGCTTTGATGCCGAACCGACAGCGGTTTTCGTCCAGCGTTGGTGGGCGGGGATTCCACGCTTCGATATGGGGCATGAAGGCCTGATGGATTTTGCTCGCCAGGAGTTGGACGAGGTGCCTAAGCTTGCAGCGACAGGGGCGTGGCTCAGTGGCCCGGGCATTCCGGAATGTATTTCCAACGCCAAGGCTGCGGCCAGCAAGATTGCTGCGGAGCTGGGATAAAGCTGCGAGATTGGTGCTGAGTACGCAACTGGCGCTGACCCATCGTTTGTAAACAAACCTTTCAACCGAACTAGGAGACAACTAATGACCAAGCTCGATTTCAAGAAGCTCAACGACACCATCCGCTACACCATGTGGTCTGCCTTCAAGGTGACCCCTGGTGCACTCGGTGATAACCGCGAAGAGGCAGTGGCTAAGACCAAGGAATTCCTGGCTCGTTACGAAGACACTGATCTGATCATCCGTGGTTTCTACGACGTTTCGGCCATGCGTGCTGAAGCTGACTTCATGTTCTGGATTCACGCAGAGAAGCTGGAAGACCTGCAGGCGTTCTACAACGCCTTCCTGCGCGAGACTCCGCTCGGCCAGGCATCCACTCCGCACTGGTCGAACGCTGCGCTGCACCGTCCAGCTGAGTTCAACAAGTCGCACCTGCCGTCGTTCATCATGGGTGAAGAGCCGGGACGATGGATTGCGGTTTACCCGTTCGTCCGTTCCTACGACTGGTACCTGCTGGAGCCGACCGAGCGTCGACGTATCCTTGCTGAACACGGTATGGCCGGTCGTGACTACCCGGATGTGCGCGCCAATACTGTCCCGGCGTTCGCACTCGGTGACTACGAGTGGATCCTTGCATTCGAGGGGCCGGAGCTCGACCGCATTGTGGACTTGATGTGGAAGATGCGTTACACCGAGGCTCGTCTGCACGTCCGCGAAGAGATTCCGTTCCACACGGGCCGTCGCGTCGATGACATCGCAGAGATTATCAACGTTCTGCCGTAGCTCACGCAATCAACGAGAGAATCAGCAGCGCCGCTGGTCAAGCCCCGTTAACTGACGGGATTTTGACCAGCGGCGCTGCTTCTCTATCTAGTTATTCAGTCGTCTTGTCCGGTTCCAGCGTGAGTGAAATTGAATTGATGCAATAACGCAGGTCGGTCGGAGTATTATATCCCTCACCCTCAAAGACGTGGCCGAGGTGAGAATTGCAACGACTGCACAGCACTTCGGTACGGACCATACCGAGGCTCGTGTCTCGGCGCTCAATAATCCGGTCTCCAGCTAGTGGAGAGAAGAAGGATGGCCAACCGCAGTGAGAGTCGAACTTCTCGTTCGACCGAAACAGCTCGTAACCACAGGCCCGGCAGCGGTAGACACCTTGAGTCTCGGTATCGGTGTACTCACCGGTGAAGGCGCGTTCAGTACCTGCCTGACGCAAAACCTGGTACTCCGCGGCACTGAGGCGTTCGCGCCATTCTTCTTCGCTCAGATTCCAGTCTTCGCTATGTGATTCAACCATTCTGAATAGCCTCCTCAGATTTGAGATTAGATTCCTGATTAGACTTCCTGCCTGCTATCTTCCAGTCGCTTAGCCAGCTGAAGCCGGATGCAAAGCTACGGCCATTGACGGCATCCACAATCGTCATTCGAATGAGTGCTGCCGTGATGGAGAGGATTAGAACGGCCCAACCAATACCGCCGATTGCAACTGTGAACCACGGGAAAAAGAGGTCATCTTCATCAATCCACCAATTGGCGTAGAAGAAACAGAGTACGACTCCGAGTCCTGCGCCCCAATTCAACATGACTGTCGAACCAATATTTCCTTCATTGTCGCGAGCCAAAACCAATGGGCGAAGCACGGTGAGAACCATTGGCAAGAGTGTCATCGAGTAGTACTGCTGTCCCAGGCTGGAAAGGAAGAACGCGCCGGTGAAGAGAACTCCGGAAGTCGTAGCAATCCAGAATTTCTCATCCCTTTCGAGCCAGCGAAGAAGGAGCACGACGGATACCAAGACAAAAATGCCGAAAAAGATCTGCCACAGCAAAATCAGTGTCGGGTGGGCACCCAGCCAAACAAGCTGCCCAGTCAGTGAAGCATTTGCAAAGTCACGGACAACTCCCAGGTAGGGGACAGTGATATCTAGGTAGTCACGTGGTTGGACCATGAGCGGCCACGCAATGACATTGGCTGCAATTACCACTCCGATACTGGTCAGTACCGTAGAGAACTGCCTGCGCATGAACGGTAGGAACAGCATTGGCAAGAAAACAGGTTTAATGGTGATTGCGATACCGATGATCAGGCCGGCCAGGATATTGCGCCGCTCGGTCAGAGCAATAAAAAACAGCACTAATGCAAGGAACAGTGAACCGTTGACGTTCGTAAAATCAAGGGTGTTGGTAACGGGTTCCGTGAGGTAGAGCAGTGCTATCGACGCTGGAATGATGGGGCCAGAGCGCGCAATACCAAGCCACCTCAGCAGCAATACAATTGCCGCAATGATTGCAGCTGACTGAAACACCGCAAACCAGATTCGGCCCGATTCAAGCGAGCCGAACAAATCAATCGGGGCTAAAAGTAGGGTAGCGCCTGGGGAATACAGATAGTGCGGATCGGCTGTTACGTAGTCTTCCGAATAAACGGGTACCTGCGATACGAATCGATTAATTGCCGACCAGACCGTCGTAAAATCATCTGTGCCAGAAACGTCTTTCGGCAAAACCCAGGTGCGGTGAAAAACCACCACAGCTGCGATAGGCCACAAGAAAGCGCTGAGTCCTCGCGACACGTGCCGAGACAGAGGGCGTGTTGCCACCGAATTTGTCTCTGGCGTGTCCTTGGACGTTTGCGTTAATGCCGTTGCGCTTGCGCTCACGTCGATTTTTGGTTTACTCACAATACTCCACCCTACTGGGTGAAGCTGCGGGAATAGCGTAGGAAGATGTGTGAGTCGGAATGTAGGATATCCCGCACTTCAAAAGCCTGCGGGTTCGTCGAGTTCGAGTCCTCATCAGGGTCGTTCTCTCCGAAAGTCAGGGGACCGTTACCCACCCACATCGGCGACAACGTCAGGAACAGTTCGTCGACGCACCCGTTTTCGAATGCTTCTCGATACATCGTCGGCCCACCCTCTACGACAATGTCTCGATACCCATGTTCAGCCAGCCACGCTAACGCCGCTTTTACCGAGGGATCAGGGAGCTTAACGACGCGAGCCCCGGCCGATTCCATCTTTCTAGCTTTGTCCTTGTGAGCGGTCTTTGCCTCTTCATCATTAAAAGCATCTTCAGTCTGGGTGAAGATTATCGGAGGATTGACTTCTGCATTCGCGAAAAAGTCGGATTTTATATCTAAATCCAACGAGCGCGAGAGTGTGGACATCGCCACGTGCTTGGAGCGACCTAGCTTCTGTCGAACGGTCTCTAGGTACTCCGGTATCTCAACTGGCCCGTAACCCTCAGCCGCGATGGTGCCTGTACCAACGAAAACGACGTCGGCAAGCGCGCGAAGCGTGTTGAAAACCGTGGCATCGGTGTCATTCCCAAGCTGGCCTGAGGTGCCTTCGACGGCGCCGCGTCCGTCCAAGCTGGTGACGGCGATGGCAGTGACGGTGGAGGTGGCGAGGGGTACCGCTGCTGAATCATGTGCCGTTTGCGCAGGTCGAGAAAGAAACTGCAAAACTTCATCGGTTGATGGGCTTCTGGAGGTGAGTGTAGCCATACCGCCGAGGTTAAGCCGACGATTGCAAAATAGGCAAGGCCTGGCTTATAAGGGAAGTATTATAATCGTTGTCATTTATGAGGGTTGGGCTTATAGTAGGGGCATGCGACTAACAGATACTCTTGAGAAGGCATTCAACGACCAGATCACTATGGAGCTCACCGCTTCCCACGTCTACCGCCAGCTGGCAATCGAGCTGGATCTGCTGGATCTCTCCGGCATGGCAGAGTGGATGCGTGCACAGGCGGATGAGGAAGTTGATCACGCGAACCAGTTCATCGCACACCTCGATGCTCGCGACAACCACCCGCAGATTGGTGCTGTCGACGCACCGGAGGTGAAGGTCACTTCCGCAATCGATGCATTCCGCATCGCTCTTGAGCATGAAGAAAAGGTTTCGGCATCTATCCGTAACCTCCGCAAGCTTGCTGATAGCGAGGGTGATCTCGACTCCCGCCCGCTGCTGGACAGCTTCGTGGTTGAGCAGATTGAGGAAGAGGACACCGTGCGTGGCATCATCGGCCGCCTGGAGATTGTCGGCGACAACGGTGCTGGCCTGCTACGTATCGACCGGGAGCTTGGCGCTCGCGACGCAGCTTAATATTGAGCTCGGTTCACAGTTTCGATAGAAATGACCGCCCCAGGCACTTAGCCCTGGGGCGGTCATTTCTATTCAGCTGGGATATCAATTGATGGGCTTGGCGTCCAGGCAAACCGAAATTTGTGGAGCGGTTCTGGGTTGACCATCCATAGCCTTTAGACGAGCGAGCTGCTCAGCAGAGCTCGCCGAATTGGGAAAGCTGCCAGCCGAGACGCCTGCCGGACAACATTTTTCCTGCTTAACCCAGGGGAGCGGTAGGACTCAATGAAACTGGTTGCCTAGCAAAGGTTAAACGAAAACCCCCTCCCGGATACCCGGGGAGGGGGTTAGTCTGAGCGGATGACGGGACTCGAACCCGCGACCCTAACCTTGGCAAGGTTATGCGCTACCAGCTGCGCTACATCCGCAAATACGCTCGCCCATAAGGGCTTACGTGGTGCGCGATACTGGGATTGAACCAGTGACCTCTTCCGTGTCAGGGAAGCGCTCTCCCACTGAGCTAATCGCGCTGGGGTAAAAGCTATATAGAAGCTTTCAAGCGCAACCCCCTTCCAGGAGAAGGGGGTTTTGCACTGAGCGGATGACGGGACTCGAACCCGCGACC
>NZ_KV787370.1:103317-116726 GCF_001807075.1 Corynebacterium sp. HMSC14B06
TGACCTCTTCCGTGTCAGGGAAGCGCTCTCCCGCTGAGCTAAACGCGCATTACATCGAAACCTTAAAGGAATCTCTGCTGAGGTGGAAACGGGAATCGAACCCGTGTACACGGCTTTGCAGGCCGTTGCCTCGCCACTCGGCCATTCCACCGTGAGGCTGCCGCCTCAGTGGTTGCCTCGAAGTTATACCACAGAGCTTAACTTCTTGAGAAACCAGAGCGGATGACGGGACTCGAACCCGCGACCCTAACCTTGGCAAGGTTATGCGCTACCAGCTGCGCTACATCCGCATCACGTTGCAAGGAGAGCGAAGAAGAATCTCAATTGCTCTCTTGCGGTGCGAAAAATACTTTAGCGTGCTTGTGTGATTGATTACAAATTACCAGGTGAACATCTGTATTGTGCCTGTGGGCGTAGGGCTAAAGACCAAGCTTTGATGCCTCTGAATCGCAACAATGTCATTAATTCGCTTTCGCGGGTTGGTTACTGGGTGGCTATCGAGTCGCTATCGTCATGGAGTTCCATGGGTGGGTTAATAAATCTTCGAACTGCGCAATCGCAAACGCAATGCAACTCAATTAGGGAAATTTCTAAAACGCGTGCTAACTTATTCCGCAGAGCAGCAAAGGCTTAGTGCTTTTCTGTCCGAGTCCCATAGCTCAGTGGAAGAGCGTTCCGTTCACACCGGAAAGGTCGCTGGTTCGAACCCAGTTGGGACTACCATTTACAAACCCCGGTCGACGCATCGTATAGAAACGGCGCGGCCGGGGTTTTGCTGTGTGACCTGAACTATATTCGTCCCTCTCGGGAACTTTTCTGGGTTACCATCCGACAATAGGTATAAGGGCAGCGGTCAGACTACTGCTGTTCTTCTCGAACTGTCCCGCTTTAAGGAGTTGAACTGTTCTAGTGAGTCCCCGGGTCGCTTCAGGCGAAACGTTTCGGTTCTCAAAGTCGGGTTTCCGGCGTGCAGTAGCCGCCGCTGCGGCGCTTGTAGTCTTTGCAGGTGCGTCAGTTATTAATGCTGGCCCCGCGCATGCTCACGATTCCGTGCTGTCGTCTAACCCAGGCGACAAGCAGGTTCTCGATGAATTTCCGCACCACGTTTCTCTCAAGTTCTCCGGCAACCCCAAGAACAATTTCAACACCGTTGCAATTAGTGATGCAGATGCCAAGGAAGTCCTGTACTCCCACGAGCCAGAGGTAGTGGGTAATGAGGTCTCTTTGGATATCCCTGAGGATATTAATCCAGGCCCTGGTAACTACATCATTGGTTTCCAAATCACCTCCTCTGATGGTCACTCCACCCGAGGAAAGACCTCTTTCTCAGTGGCTGATCCGGATGCTGCTGGCGCAGCCGAAGCCGGGGCAGAATCTCGTCAGACCGGTGCGCACGCCGAGGAAACGAAGTCAATACCGCTATGGGCTTATGGCCTCGGTGGTGGACTCATCGTCATCATCGCCGCTGTCGTCATCGTTATTAATCGAAAGGCAAAATAGACACATGAAGCTCAATCGCACTGCAACTGCACTGATCGCTGGTTCCGCAGCTCTGACCCTTGTTCTGGCAGGATGCTCGTCCGACGATAACACTGCTGCTGAGGTGACTGAGTCCGCAACTTCCGCGGCGACCGAAGCTACCTCTCAGATGGAGAAGAGCGATGCTGCTGTGCAGCTGGCCGATGCCTACATCAAGGAAAAGCCGGCTGACAAGGGCATGACCGCCATCTTCGGTACGCTGACCAACAACACCGATAAGGACATCAAGGTTTCCTCCTTCAAGCTTGAGGGACTGAAGGAAGGCACGAAGTTCGAGCAGCACGACACCAAGGACGGCAAAATGTTCGAGGTGCCGGAAGGTTTGACGATTCCGGCTAATGGCGAACTCGTTCTCGAACCGGGTAGCACTCACTTCATGATTATGGACAATGATGAAGCTATGGATGTGGGAGCTGAATACAAGCTCGTCATTGAGCTTTCCGACGGCTCTAGCATCACCCAGGACGTTGAGGTTCGCGTCCAGCCAGCGGGTGAAGAGGACTACGGTAATGACGGTGACCTGAACAACCCAGAGCACATGGGCGGCGGTGAGATGGATCACTCGGGTCACTAATTCTTGTGACAAGTTGGTCAAGTAATCGCTCGTCGTAAAGCGGGCGTGAGCTCAGGTACGTCGAGGAATTGACTAACTGGAATCTAATGGTGGCAGAAGCGCTGGAGTTGGCAGGTTATTGCAGCATATGCAACGAACTCCGGCGCTTTTCTTTTTCCGAAAAAGGTTTTCGATACGGTCGAATTGGATAGGCCAGTGGTTGCGTTGAAGCCATTGAAAAATTGGCGGATTCCCAGCCACCTCATGTGCTCCAGTTCGAAGTAATCAGAAAGGTAAGAGTGCACAACATGTCCGAAGGCTTTTCCAGAAGACGTTTTCTTGGCGGGCTCGGCACCGCCGCAGGAGCCTCAGCGCTCGCCCTGGGGGCGCCGGAAGCCCAGGCGATTGGGTTGGAACGTCCACAGGAAGAGCCACCGAAACCGCCTTTGCAGACAGCAACCGTACCTTTTGATGGCGCTCACCAGGCGGGGATTGCGACGCCCGCACAGGCGAATCTATGGCTAATAGCCTTCAACGTGAAGAAGGGGGTCGATCGCAATCGCCTCCAAAACCTCATGCGTGCCTGGACGGATGACGCCCGCCGAATGACAGCCGGCAAGGCTACTCGAACGGATTTGGAACCCGAGCTCATGGGGAGTCCGGCCAATCTGACTATCACAGTTGGATATGGGGAGAATTTCTTCACAATCATCGATAGGGAAGACCAGAAGCCTGAGTGGCTGGGAGATCTGCCAAAGTACGTTAACGATGAGCTCCGCCCGGAGTGGAACGGCGGAGACCTGTGCCTGCAGATTTGTGCGGACGACCCAGTAATGGTCTCCCATGCGGCCCGAATGATGATCCGAAATGCAGGTTCTTATTTGGATGTTCACTGGGTGCAAGCTGGTTTCCAGCACGCCAATGGTTCTACGCAGGAAGGCGAGACCCCGCGCAATCTCTTCGGTCAGAAGGACGGTACGGTCAACCCGCGCACTCGTGAAGAATTCGACAAGCAGGTGTGGATTGATAGTGGTCCGGATTGGTTGCGGGGCGGTACAGCGATGGTTGTCCGCCGTATCGAAATGGATATTCCAGGCTGGGATGTGTTGGACCGCGAAAGCCGCACTGTTATTACCGGCCGAGATATCGGCACCGGCGCGCCAATTGGAGGTAAGGACGAGTTTGAGACCGTCGACCTGGCGAAGACTGATGAATATGGTCTGCCTCTGACGGATCCGAACAGCCATGTTGCGCTGTCAATGCCTCCGAAAGAGAAACCTAATCAGCGGATTCTGCGACGGGTCTACAACTATGACCTGCCACCGGAACCGAATGGTCGATTCGAGACCAACACCGGCCTGGTATTCATTTGTTTCCAGAAGGACCCGTTGGAGCAGTTCAATCCGATTCAAGAGCGGCTGTCCAAGAACGACCGTCTCAATCAGTGGATTTTCCACATTGGATCCGCCGTGTTTGTTATGCCACGAGGAACTTCTGAGGAGGAGTACTGGGCCCAGGACCTTTTCGAGGCCTGAGTTTTGACCGTGCGGTAAAGTGTGTGAACGACTGACGAAGGTCACCAGGTATGTGATTTTCGAAGACACTTTGAAAAGGAGTACACGCACGCCGTGTCAGAAGAATTTGCAACCCCAGCACCGTTTTCCGTGCCCGCAGGAGTTTCTGCGGGCGAGGCGATGAGAGACCTGGGTTTCCCGAACAAGGGCGTTGACGCCATCGTTTGTGTCCGCGACCCTGAAGGCAATTTGAAGGATCTGTCCTTTAAGCCAGAAGTGGAAACCGTCTTCGAGCCCGTTCCGGCGAATACTCCGGACGGTCGCGATGTCATCCGCCACTCTGCGACTCACGTGATGGCTCAGGCCGTGCAGTTGGAGTTCCCTGGGACGAAGCTGGGCATTGGCCCTGCCATCGACAATGGTTTCTACTACGACTTCCGTGTCGATGAGCCTTTCTCGCCGGAGGATCTCAAGCGCATCGAAAAGCGTATGAAGAAGATCATCAAGTCTGGTCAGCGATTCGAGCGCTTCGCGTTCGAGTCTGCCGATCAGGCGCAGGAAGCGCTTGCCGACGAGCCGTATAAGCTCGAGCTGATTGTTGAAAAGTCGGCCGGCAAGGTGGCCGAAGATGATGAGGCCAATGTCGATGTCGGTGGTGCAGGCACGACCTTGACCGGCTACCGCAACGTCAATCCGCGTACCGGTGAGACCGAGTGGTTTGATCTTTGCCGCGGCCCGCACGTGCCGACCACCCGCTACATCCCTGCTTTTAAGATCATGCGTTCTTCCGCTGCGTACTGGCGGGGTGACCAATCTCGAGATAACCTGCAGCGTGTTTACGGCACTGCGTGGGAGTCCAAGGAAGCGTTAGACGAGTACCTCGACCGCATGCTCGAGGCTGAGAAGCGCGATCACCGCCGTTTGGGCTCCGAGCTGGATTTGTTCAGCTTCCCGGATGAGATTGGTTCTGGTTTCCCGGTATTCCATGTCAAGGGTGGCATCATCCGCAACGAGATGGAGCAGCACTCCCGTCGCCGTCATATCGAAGCGGGCTATGACTTTGTGAACACGCCGCACGTAACTAAGGGTGACTTGTTCAAGAAGTCTGGTCACCTGGACTTCTACGCGGATGGCATGTTCCCGCCGATGCAGCTCGACGGCGAATATGACGAACACGGCAACTGCACCAAGGCTCCGCAGGACTACTACGTCAAGCCGATGAACTGCCCGATGCACAACCTCATTTTCGCATCGCGTGGTCGCAGCTACCGTGAACTTCCGATTCGTATGTTCGAGTTCGGCACCGTCTACCGCTACGAGAAATCAGGCGTTATCCACGGTCTTACCCGAGCCCGTGGCTTTACGCAGGACGATGCCCACATCTACTGCACCGAGGATCAGCTGGAAGAAGAGCTCACTAATGTCCTCGACTTCATCATTTCGCTTCTGCGTGACTACGGCCTGGATGACTTCTACCTGGAGCTGTCTACGAAGGACGAAAAGAAGTTCGTCGGCTCGGATGAAATTTGGGAGAAGTCCACAGCTATTCTCCAGCGCGTTGCCGATGCTTCTGGCCTCGAGCTCGTTCCTGATCCGGGCGGAGCCGCTTTCTATGGTCCGAAGATTTCCGTCCAAGCCCGCGATGCCATCGGCCGTACTTGGCAGATGTCGACGGTACAGCTCGACTTCAACCTGCCGGAGCGCTTCGAGCTCGAGTACACCGCACCTGACGGAACCAAGAAGCGCCCGATTATGATTCACCGTGCGCTTTTCGGCTCCATCGAACGTTTCTTTGGCGTCCTATTGGAGCACTACGCAGGTGCTTTCCCGGCTTGGCTGGCTCCGGAACAGGTTGTTGGTATTCCGGTTGCGGATGACTGTATCCCACACCTGGAGGGCTTTGCTGCACAGCTGAAGTCTCGTGGCATCCGCGTCCACGTGGATACGTCCGATGACCGCATGCAGAAGAAGATTCGCAACCACACCCAGGCCAAGGTTCCGTTCATGATTCTGGCTGGTGCCCGCGACATTGAGGCAGGAGCCGTCAGCTTCCGGTTCCTCGATGGCACTCAGATTAACGGGATGGCAGTTGAGAAGGCTGTCGACATCATCTGTGATTGGGTTGCTTCGCGGAATAACGAACAGCCGAACAAGGAGAATGTCTCTGCTCTCTAGAGGTCGTTAACGCTCTCTAATTCGACCGCGTTGTTTTAACTGGTGAACCACGCGTGGTAATCCAAAGAAGTTGACCGCGAGGTCGTAAACTACAGCAGAGAAATATATGTGGTCGGGGCTCGAATGGGGTCCCGGCCACGCAACGAAGGGGATGGCAGTGAATCAGTCGGGAAGTGAAGAGTTGCCTCCGCAGCAGCAGGGCAATGCCGGCCAGCAGGAATCGTCTGATGGCGTATACGTCGACAGCGGTTACGGCGAACCGGATCGGCTCACGCGCTTATGGGCACCCTACCGGCTGGACTACATCGTCAAGCGTGGTGTGCATAACTCCAAGCCATCTCGTAACCCCTTCGTTGATTTGCCGAAGCAAAGCGATGAGGAAGCACTCATTATCGCTCGCGGCGAGTGGGTGTACGCCGTTTTGAATCTGTTCCCGTACAACCCAGGGCACCTCATGGTGGTTCCATATCGCGAAGTCGCCAACCTTGAGGACTTGACCGACGAAGAAACAGCCGAGATGATGCGATTTGCCAAGCATGCGGTTCGTACTCTCAAATCGGTTTCGCGCCCGCACGCCGTCAATGTAGGTTTCAACTTAGGCAAGGCCTCCGGCGGTTCGGTCGCCGATCACCTGCATATGCACGTCGTACCGCGCTGGTCGGGTGACAGCAATTTTATGACCGTGATCGATGGCACCAAAGTGTTACCGCAGGCTCTTCGTCAGACTCGCGAGTTGCTTGCCGACGGCTGGCGTGCCCTTAATCAAGAGGATGGGGCAGCATGCTGAGTGTCCGTGGCAGGGCTCCAATCCGCCCAGTAGTTGAACCGATTGCCGCTGCACTTTTGCGGGTCGGCATTAGCCCGAACACGGTCACCCTGGTGGGAACGGTAGTTTCCGTTCTGCTTGCGGTAATCCTGATTCCTACCAACCATCTTTTCGCAGCTGCGGTGTCAATCGCTATTTTCACTGCTTTTGACCTGCTCGATGGCACGATGGCCAGACTTCGAGGGCAGGGAACGAAATACGGAGCGACGCTGGATGCTTCCTGTGACCGCATTACGGATGCTGCACTGTTCGGGGCGATAGCGTATTGGGTGGTGTATCACCATGACGCGGATTCAGTGCTGCTTATTCTGACACTGATCACTATGGGATCTTCCCAGGTCATTTCCTACGTTAAGGCTCGGGCAGAAGCTAGCGGCCTCAAGGTCAACGGCGGTCTCGTCGAACGTGCGGAGCGCCTGATTATCGGTCTAATCGGCATTGGGCTCCAGGGGCTTGGCGTGGACTATGCCCTCTACGTCGCAATGTGGCTCCTGGCGATTGGGTCGGTATTCACCGTCATTCAGCGCTTGTACATGGTGGCTAAGCAGCCAGGAGCGTTGGATCCCATCGCCCCGCCAGAAGGCGCAGCTGATAGTTCATCTATCAACCCTGACTCTGCTACGAAGTCCACGGGTTCGGCTGATTCCAACAACTAAAGGAGGATACGATGACTAGTTTCTTCCTGCCTCGCTCGAAAGATGATTTCGTTGCGCTCGGCTATATGGCCGGGTGGAAGATTTTTGGTCTGCTGCCGGAACGCGTGGCCTACCGCATCGGCAACATAGCCGCCGATCGGGTAGCAGCAAATCCCACGACGACCCGCCAGCTTCGCAAGAACCTGGCTCGCGTTATGGGCTGTCCGCCTGAGGAAGTGCCGCAAGGGCTTATTCGGGCTTCCATGCGTTCCTATCTACGCTATTGGGTGGAGGCATTCCGGTTGCCCTCCATCGCCTCTCCAGAGCTGGCAGACACGGTCGAATCCACCAGCGATGGGCTCGAACGAGTTGCTGAGGCCCTCGAGGCCGGAGATTCCATCGTCATCCCACTGCCGCATTCTGGTAACTGGGATATGGCAGGTATGTGGCTCGTTTCCCGCCATGGCCGGTTCAGTACCGTGGCGGAACGGCTGAAGCCAGAGGTGCTTTACGACGCTTTCGTGGAGTACCGCGAATCCCTCGGATTCCACATTCTCCCGCTTACCGGTGGCAAACCCGCGATGCCGGAACTGCAGAAGCGATTGGAAGACGGTGGCGTTGTGTGCCTGCTGTCTGATCGTGACTTCGGCGGCCACGGGGTCCCGGTCACTTTTTTCGGCGAGCAGACGACAATGCCGGTCGGCGCGGCAAAGCTGGCACAGGACACGGGCGCTCGGCTTATGCCCGCGGGCCTGTCCTACACGCGCGATGGTTGGCGCTTTGTAGCGCATCCATTCGTGCCGACTGAGGGGCGCAATCTAGCTGACATTGTCCAAGACATCGCTACTGTTTTTGAATCTGATATTGCTCAGCATCCAGCGGATTGGCACATGATGCAGCCACTGTGGCCAGCGGATAAGAAGAGGTCAAAGTAGCCGTGCGAATCGGAATGGTGTGCCCGTACTCGTTCGATGTTCCAGGTGGGGTTCAAGCTCACGCGATTGACTTGTGTGAGGAGTTCATCCGCCGCGGCCACGAGGTCAGTCTTATCGGCCCGGCTAGCGCGCAGGCGGATGTGCCGGATTTCGTTATTCGAGGTGGTGCCGCCATCCCGATTCCGTATAACGGCTCAGTCGCTCGGCTGTCTTTTGGTCCCCGCACGAGCCGTCGAGTCCGCACATGGATCGAGGAAGGTAGCTTTGACATTCTTCATATCCATGAGCCGAATTCGCCCAGTTTTTCAATGCTGTCGTTAGTAAACTCGGTCGGGCCAATTGTCGCGACCTATCACTCTGCGGCGACGGACTCCCTAGCATTGAAGTTGGCCACGCCATTTTTGCGGAAGTACCTTGAACGCATTCGGGGAGGCATCGCTGTCTCGGAAGTGGCTCGTCGCTGGCAGGTTGAGCAACTCGGCGGCGACCCGGTTCTCATTCCCAATGGTGTCCGTGTTGGAGATTTTGAGTCCTGCCCGGCCGCCTCATCGTTGCCTGAGATCCCGCCACGGCGTGAGGGGGTCTATCGGCTCGTGTTCCTCGGACGCTTCGACGAATCTCGTAAGGGCTTTGACGTGTTGCTCGACGCGCTGCCGGCAATACGTGCAGAGATTCCACAGCTTGAGGTCTGTGTTGTTGGTGATGGTGATGTCGCGGCAGCTCGTCGTAAAGCGGGCAGAAACGCAGATGTCCTGCATTTCGTCGGCAGACTGTCGGAGGATGCTAAGGCGTCAATACTCGCCGATGCGGATGCGTACATTGCCCCGCAGCGTGGTGGAGAGAGTTTCGGCATCGTGCTGGTAGAGGCGATGGCGGCGGGTGCGCCGGTGATCTCCAGCGACATCGATGCGTTCAAACTCGTGCTTGACGACGGCCATTACGGGCTTCACTTTGAAAACGGTAACTCCGCAGACCTTGCGGATGCAGTCGTACGCCTTTTGACGCAGTCAAAGTTGGGGGAGGAGCTTCGCGCACTCGGGCATAAACGGGCTTGGGAGTATGACTGGTCGCAGGTCGCCGACGGCGTTCTGCGTGTGTACGATACGGTGCGCATGGATGGCGAAAAGGTCGTCATTGCGCCATAGAGATTTCCGTCGTGTTAGCTGATTAAACGCAGCGGAGTGAAAGTGGGTTTTCGGTGGACGTAACCGTTCCAATCTGGGTCGTTGTCCTAGTCATTGCGCTGATTGTCGTACTCGTTAGCGGTTTGGTGGCTTCATCGACAGCGACGCGTTTGAACCGTATGCACATTCGCACGGACTTGGCGCGTTCTTCACTGGAAGCGGCGTTGGGGCGAAGGGCCGCAGTCGCTCGTGCCGCCTACCCGGAACTCGCCGGCGTAGTGACGAAGGTGGAAGCCACACCACTTAGAGCCAACAACACTGGACAGCGCGCAGACGTGGAAAACGAACTGACTAGGAAAATTGTGGCGCTCTATGAGGAACAGCCCGTGGACCGAACGATGGCAATTGAGCTTTCTGACGCCCACACGCGGCTCGAGCTCGCCCGCCGTTTCTACAATGATGCGGTGACGGATACGAAAGCACTGCGAGCCAGGCCGCTAGTACGCGCGCTGCGGCTGGCGGGCACTGCACCCGAACCGGAATATTTCGATGTTGCAGACGGACTGACAACTGCTTAATTGTGGGAAAATTCGCTGTTGTGCTGGAAGTTCGCCGTGTTTTGTGACTCAATGAACAGCACTGTCTAGTTCAGGCGTTATAGTGTTAAACGACTACAAACGGTCACATTCACCAGTTTTATTAGGGAAGTAGGGTTCGTTGAGCACGGTTGAGAACAACTCCGGGCAGGGCACCGCACGCGTGAAGCGCGGTTTCGCTGAGATGATGAAGGGCGGCGTCATTATGGACGTCGTTACGCCGGAGCAGGCCAAGATCGCTGAAGATGCCGGCGCAACTGCCGTGATGGCGCTGGAGCGTGTCCCCGCCGATATTCGCGCAGAGGGTGGCGTGTCGCGTATGTCTGACCCGGACATGATCGAGGGCATTATCAATGCCGTCTCCATTCCGGTTATGGCCAAGGCCCGAATCGGCCACTTTGTTGAGGCACAGGTTCTGCAGTCCCTCGGTGTTGACTTCATTGACGAGTCCGAGGTTCTGACCCCGGCCGATTACTCGAACCACATCGACAAGTTCGAATTCACCGTGCCTTTCGTCTGTGGTGCGACCAACCTGGGTGAGGCTCTGCGCCGCATCAACGAGGGCGCTGCCATGATTCGCTCCAAGGGCGAGGCCGGTACCGGTGATGTCTCCAACGCTGTGACTCACATGCGCACCATCCGCGCTGAAATTAACCGTCTGCGTTCTATGGCTCCGGACGAGCTCTATGTTGCCGCCAAGGAGCTGCAGGCACCGTACGAGCTGGTACGCGAGGTCGCTGAGACCGGTAAGTTGCCAGTCGTGCTGTTCACCGCAGGAGGCATTGCAACTCCGGCTGACGCTGCAATGATGATGCAGCTCGGTGCCGAGGGTGTCTTTGTTGGTTCCGGTATCTTCAAGTCCGGTGATCCGGAGAAGCGCGCCAAGGCTATCGTCCAGGCAACCCAGCACTACGATGATCCGAAGGTCATCGCTGATGTCTCCCGCGGTCTCGGCGAGGCAATGGTCGGCATCAACGTCGACGAGATTCCGCAGCCGCACCGACTCGCTGAGCGTGGCTGGTAAAAATGGCTAACATCCGCGAGGTATTAGATCTGGAGCAGATTGACCGGGACATTTTCCGTGGCCCAGTCATTAAGTCAATCCTGCAGCGCACTTTCGGTGGCCAAGTTGCCGGCCAGTCCCTCGTCGCGGCGACGCGCACGGTGGGTAATACCTTCGCGGTGAACTCCCTCCACGCCTACTTTGTAGGCCCGGGCCGCCCCCATATCCCGACGGTGTACATGGTCAAGCGTATTCGCGACGGCCGGTCTTTCTGCCACCGATCCGTCGAAGCTGTGCAAGATGGCCGTACGATTTTCGTCATGCAGGTCAGCTTCCACCGTAAGGGGGATGAGGGACTCGAGCACTCTGACGTGATGCGCAAGGTGCCAGATCCTGAAGACGTGGTCACCGACACCTCTGAGATGACGAACACACGTCGTCTACTAATGCGCGAGTGGGCGGACTGGGATATCCGGGTAGTGCCGAATGATCAGTTCGAACACAACAAGTACACCCCGTCCCAGCAGCTGGTGTGGTTCCGGTGCAAGGATCGCCTGCCGGATAACGAGACCTTCCATGTCTGCACGCTGGCGTATATGTCGGATATGACTTTGCTGTCATCGGCACTCGTTCCGCATCCAGGCGTTGAGGTCCAGGAAGCCAGCCTCGACCACGCGATGTGGTTTATGCGTCCGTTCCGTGCGGATGAATGGCTGCTCTACGACCAGATTTCGCCATCGGCGCACGCGGGTCGCGCATTGACTCACGGTCGCATCTTTAACCAAAAGGGCGAGCTCGTGGCCGTCGTCACGCAGGAAGGGCTGACCCGAAGCCTGGCCCCGGGTGTCGAGCCCGTGCCAGTGGCGACGAACTTCGATGCTCGCAGTGAGAACCTAGATTAATGACACAGGAAACAATCGGTATCCTCGCTCTTCAGGGCAACGTTGCCGAACACGGATATGTGCTTGACCAGCTCGGCGTCCCGCACCGAAAGGTGCGCTTGCCCCGTGATCTGGAAGGGCTTAGCGGCCTAATTTTGCCCGGCGGCGAGTCCACAACCATGAGCAAGCTGATGGTCTTCAATGAGCTTGAAGACCCGCTGCGGGAAGCCCTCCGCGATGGCCTTCCGGCATATGGCACCTGCGCCGGCATGATTTTGCTTGCCGACGAAGTGCTCGATACCCGTCCGGATGCCGTTAGCCTGGGGGCGATTGACATCACCGTCCGTCGTAACGCATTTGGCCGGCAAGTGGATTCCTTCGAAACTGACTTGGATATTCCGCAGCTGGCGATCAGTGGTGACCAGCCGCCTGTACACGCCGCCTTTATTCGCGCACCGTGGGTCGAGCGTGTCGGTGATGATGTTGAGGTGCTAGCGCGGGTGCCAGAATCGGCTGGAGAGACCGCAGGTACAGTGGTCGGAGTACGGCAGGGGGCTGCGATGGCCACCAGCTTTCACCCGGAGTCGACGGGGGAGACGCGGCTCCACGAGTTCTTTTTGCGAGAGCTTGTCGGCATTTAAATCCCCGGTTTGTATAATGAACACCTGACGAATTCCCATCTACATGGGTATTGACGAGAGGAATGGTAGGAACTAGCACATGGCGGGTCATTCAAAATGGGCAACCACAAAGCACAAGAAGGCTGCTAATGACGCCAAGCGCGCCAAAGAGTGGGCAAAGATGATCAAGAACATCGAGGTCGCGGCTCGTACCGGCGGCGGTGATCCTGCTGGTAACCCCACCCTCGATGACATGATTAAGAAGGCCAAGAAGGCCTCGGTTCCCAACGACAACATTGAGCGTGCCCGCAAGCGTGGTTCCGGCGAGGAGTCCGGCGGTGCTGACTGGGAGACCATTGTCTACGAAGGTTACGCACCTGGCGGTGTCGCTTTGATTGTGGAGTGCCTGACCGATAACCGTAACCGTGCTGCTTCCGATGTGCGCTCGGCGTTCAACAAGAACAACGGCAACATGGCAGACAACGGCGCCGTGGCGTACCTCTTCGAAAAGAAGGGTGTCGTCGAGCTGCCGAAGGGCGAGCTGACCGAGGATGACCTGCTTATGGCGGTTCTCGATGCTGGTGCAGAGGAGGTCAACGACCTGGGCGAAAAGTTCGAGGTTGTCTCCGCCTTTACCGATCTGATGAATGTCCGCACCGCTCTTGTCGATGCCGAAATGGAGTACGACTCCGCAGATCAGGACTACCGCGCTTCTACCACGGTGGCTCTCGATGCTGACGGTGCACGCAAGCTCTTCCGTCTGATTGACGCTCTCGAAGAGTCCGACGACGTGCAGAACGTCTACTCGAACGCCGACATCAGCGACGAGGTTATCGCCGAACTCGAAGACTAGGCGTTTGCTTGGCGACGGTTCCGCTGACCGGCTTCCCGGCGTTAAAGGATGCTCGTGCAGGGTAGTCTGCAGCGCTGAATTGCGCGGCGAGCTGGTGTGAATGGAAGATCCCCATCGGAGAGTCGTCCGATGGGGATTTTTTTGGGGGGGGGGGG
>NZ_KV787370.1:188980-205599 GCF_001807075.1 Corynebacterium sp. HMSC14B06
CTGCAAATGTGAAACTGTGCAAGTTTATGACACCTTCAGGCTATTTTTCGGGCCGTTTTTGACATAAACGCAGTCAGTAACTCGGATCGACAGGCGACCTGCTGGCGCCAGCCAGAAACGCAGCCACTACCAACAGGCACCTAGATAATCAGCAGGCTTACTTCAGCTGCTCCATGCGCTGTGCAATCGACTCGAGCAAGGACTGCCAGGAGTCCACGAACTTCTCCACGCCCTCGCGCTCCAGGACAGCGAAGACGTCATCGAGGTCGATGCCAATCTCGCTGAGCTGAGTCATAACGGCATTGGCTGCTTCCCCCTGGCCGCTGACGGCGTCGCGAACCTCGCCCTCGAAGCCCGCAGTAGCACGCAGCGTCTTCTCCGGCATGGTATTCACAGTCTGCGGTGCAGCCAGCTCAGTGACGTAGAGGGTGTCCGGGTAAGCCGGGTTCTTCACACCGGTCGAAGCCCACAGCAGGCGCTGCGGCTTAGCACCGGCGTTTTCCAGCTGTGCCCAGCGAATATTCTGCGCCGAGAAAGTCTCCTCGAACTTGGCGTAAGCTGCACGGGCATTGGCCAGACCAGCCTTGCCGCGCAGAGCCAGGGCCTCCACGGAGCCGATCTTGTCCAGGCGAGCATCGATTTCGGTGTCAACGCGGGAAACAAACAGCGACGCAACAGAGTGAACCGAAGCCAGGTCCACGCCGTTGTCCTTCGCACGCTCAATGCCCTCGATGAACGCATCAATGACCTGCAGGTAACGCTCCACCGAGAAAATCAGGGTGACGTTTACCGAGATTCCCTCGGACAGAGCCTGGGTGACAGCCGGCAGGGAAGCATCGGTCGCCGGAATCTTAATCATCGCGTTCTGCTTGCCGACGCGCTCCCAGAGCTTACGGGCCTGCGCAATCGTGGCCTCGTAGTTGTCGGCGTAGCGAGGATCGACCTCGATGGAAACACGGCCATCGACACCGTCGGTTTCTTCGGATACACCAGCGAAAAGGTCACAGGCATCGCGGACGTCGTCGATTGCCATCGCGAACACAGCATCTGCCGGGTTCGCACCCTCTGCAGTGAGCTGCGCCAGCTGAGAGTCGTAATCCTCACCGGCGGTCATCGCCGAAGAGAAGATTGCCGGGTTAGTAGTGACACCGACAACCCGAAGCTCTTCAATAAGATTTTTCAAATCGCCCGAGGTGAGGCGCTGGCGCGAAAGATCGTCGAGCCACGCCGAAGTCCCTACCTTGGCGAGCGCTTCCATCGTGGTGTTTCCCATAGTGTTTAACGCCTTTCTGTCAATACCGCTTCGTTGCCTAAAGACTTCGCTAAAAGTTGTATGTCCTTAAACTACTGTGCGTCACAAACAATACTGGCGCTACCGGAGCGCGGTACGGTTTTCACAAATCCCGTCCCGACAACGGCCGATAGCGCCAGGTTTTAACAAACTTACTTAGCAGCCTCGATGGACTCCTTGGCGGCATCGACAACAGCCTCTGCTGTGATGCCGAACTTCTCGAACAGCTCCTTGTACGGAGCCGATGCACCGAAGTGCTCCAGGGAGACAGCGCGACCAGCATCACCCAGGTGGCGGTACCACGGCATTGCAATACCGGCCTCAACCGAGACACGAGCGCGGACGGACTTCGGCAGAACCTGCTCGCGGTAGGCATCGTCCTGCTGCTCGAACCAGTCAAGACACGGAACGGAGACAACGCGGGCGCTGACGCCTTCCTCAGCCAGCTTGTCAGCAGCTTCGACAGCGAGGTGAACTTCCGAACCGGTAGCCATCAGGATGACGTCCGGGGTCTCCTTGGCACCGTCGACAAGCACGTACGCACCACGACGGACGCCCTCAGCGGCCTTCTCCTTGGTACCTTCCAAGACCGGAACGTTCTGGCGGGTCAGGGCCAGAGCCTTCGGGCCTGCCTCGCCCTGAAGAACAGCGGCCCAAGCCTGAGCGGTCTCGTTAGCGTCAGCCGGGCGGACAGTGGACACACCCGGGATAGCGCGCAGCGAAGCCAGCTGTTCAACAGGCTGGTGCGTCGGACCGTCTTCGCCCAGACCAATGGAGTCGTGAGTCCAGACGTAAATAGGGGAGATGCCCATCAGCGATGCTAGGCGGACAGCCGGACGCATGTAGTCCGAGAAGATAAGGAAGGTGCCGCCGTACGGACGGGTGCCACCGTGGAGCAGAATGCCGTTGAGGATCGAGCCCATGGCGTGCTCACGGATACCGAAGTGCAGATTGCGGCCGTACGGGTCGGTGGTCCAGGTACCGGTGGTGATGGACTTCGGGCCGAAGGACGGCTCACCCTTCAGGACGGTGTTGTTGGAGCCAGCCAGGTCAGCCGAGCCACCCCACAGCTCCGGCAGGGTCTTGCCCAGTGCCTGCAGCGCGGCCTCAGAGGCCTTGCGGGTAGCAACGCCCTTCTCGTCCGGCTCCCAGGTCGGCAGCTCAGCGTCGAAGCCCTCCGGCAGCTCGCCAGCGGTCAGACGGTCCAGCAGAGCCTTGCGCTCCGGGTTAGCCGCAGCCCACTCGTCGAACTTGACCTGCCACTGTGCGTGAGCCTCAGCACCACGCTCAACCAGCTTGCGGGTGTGCTCAATGACCTCGTCAGCGACGTTAAAGCTCTTGTCGGTATCGAAGCCGAGAGCTTCCTTGATGCCGACAATCTCCTCGCCACCAAGAGCAGCACCGTGCGAAGCGCCGGTGTTCATCTTCGTCGGAGCCGGGTAAGCGATCACAGTGCGAACGCGAATGAAGGTCGGACGCTCCGTATCCTTCTTGGCCTCCTCGACAGCAGCCTCGAGTGCTGCGACGTCCTCGCCGCCGTCGACCTCAATGACCTGCCAGCCGTAAGCACGGTAGCGATCCGCGACATTCTCGGTGAAGGCAATGGTGGTGTCGTCCTCGATGGAGATGCCGTTGTCATCCCAGAAGACAATCAGGTTGCCCAGCTGCTGAGTGCCGGCCAGCGAGCCGGCCTCGGCAGTGACACCCTCCTGAACGTCACCATCAGAAGCGATGACGTACACGTAGTGGTCGAACGGAGACTCACCCGGAGCAGCTTCCGGGTCGAACAGCCCACGTTCCCGTCGCGAAGCCATGGCAAAACCGACAGCCGACGCCAGCCCCTGACCCAGCGGGCCAGTGGTGATTTCCACGCCGTCAGTGTGGCCGTACTCCGGGTGACCCGGGGTGAGTGCATCCCACGTACGCAGCGCCTTCAGGTCATCGAGCTCCAGGCCAAAACCGCCGAGGTAGAGCTGGACGTACTGCGTCAGAGAGGTGTGACCACAGGAGAGAATGAAACGGTCACGGCCAATCCACTTCGTATCCTTCGGGTCATGGCGCATAACGCGCTGGTAAAGAGAGTAAGCCAGCGGTGCGAGGCTCATCGCAGTGCCGGGGTGCCCCGAACCTGCCTTTTCAACGGCGTCTGCAGCCAGCACACGGGCCGTATCTACGGCCTTCGTATCCAAGTCAGACCAGTCCGAGGGGTAGTTGCGCACAACCCGTGCTTCATGCTCAGTCGACAGTGTCACGTGAATGACTCCTAGTATCCAAATGGATTAGTAAAATTCTCTTCCATACTAACTAGGATTGCGCGCTCCGGGTTCAAACCGGGCCGAATAGCTGAGAGATAAGTCTCAGAGGGCGCGCCGCACATGCTTTACGACGGTCATTATTGGAACCGTTATGATTACCGGTAAACTGATTGCCTGCCCCTCATTTAATTTTGCGGAAAAACTCGTCGGGAACTTTCCGACCGTTACATCCGACTATCTGTAAACGGGGGGTTTGTTTATGGCGCGTGAAAGGGACATTGCTTTGTTGGAAACAGTCAAGGCGTATATTGCACTGACTAAGCCAAGAATTATCGAGCTCCTGCTCGTCGCGGCCATTCCCGCAATGCTTCAGGCTGATCGCGGTCATGTTCACGTTGGACTGATTCTTCTCACCTTGTTCGGTGGTTGGTTGGGTGCCGCAGCTGCGCACACCTTCAACATGGTCATGGATTACGACATTGACCAGAAGATGCGCCGTACTCGCCGTCGCCCGCTCGCGCGCAACCAGGTTAGCCGTCGAGCGGCAGCGATTTTCGGCACTGTCTTGATGATTGCGTCGTTCCTATGGCTGTGGTTGCTGTGTAACTCGCTGCTGGCCGCCGTTTTCATTCTGATTACGATTGCCTTCTACATCTTCGTCTACACGTTGTGGCTGAAGCGCCGTACTGATCAGAACGTAATTTGGGGTGGCGCTGCGGGTTGTATGCCGGTGATGGTCGGCTGGGCCGTAATCACTGACAACAACCCGGAGATTACGGGGCTCGCTCACTGGTGGCAGGCATTCATCCTGTTCCTGCTTATCTTCTTCTGGACTCCGCCGCACACCTGGGCATTGGGCCTGCGCTACAAGGAGGACTACAAGGCCGCTGGCGTGCCGATGATGCCAGTGGTCAAGCCGGCAATCGTCGTTTCCAAGCGCATTATTTACTACACCGCCGCGACCGTGATTACCACTCTGCTGTTGGTTCCGTACGCGGGTTGGATTTATCTGATTGGCGCCGTTGGCGCTGGTGCCTGGTTCCTGTGGGGCGCCATTGACCTGCACCGCCACGTTAAGACCGGTGGCAAGATCAAGCCGATGAAGCTGTTCTTCATGTCGAACAACTACTTGTCTATCGTCTGTGTGGCGCTTTCTCTCGATGCCGTACTCGGATTGCAGACAATTTCGAGCATGTTCTAGGGCAGTTGCTGAGCTCCTTTGAAGAGGCCCTTTCCGGTTGCGGGAAGGGTCTCTTTTTGTGTGTGGAGATGGGCACGGGCTGCAAATGTGAAACTGTGCGAGTTTATGACACTTTCAGGCCATTTTTCGCGCGATTTCTGTCATAAACATAGTCAGTAACTCGGATCGATAAGTGGGCAGACCGCCCCCTTGCACCGCCCGCGCAGCCCGCACCGCCCGCGCAGCCCGCTAGCCACTGGGAAACGCACATCCGAGCACACGGAGCCGAGCAGACAGCAGAACCGCCTAAACACGCACAACCAAAGCGCGTGTTTAGGCGGTTCGAGCAGGAATCAACGGCCGGTAACCACAGTCGTTAACACAGCCGCTGACCGGCAGCTAGCTACGCGGTAACCTCGACGTTCTTCTCCGAAGCAACAGTGGCGGCAGCCGCATCGCCTTCAAGCGAGCCAGTGACTTCTGCGCTCCCACCGACAGTGCGGTAACCGTGCTGGAAAAGTACTGCAGTCAAAGCGGTGCAGATACCAGATCCGGCAACGTGAACCGGCACCAATGCCTCCGGTACACCGGACCAGTACTGAATCATTCCAACTACGCCCTGAGCCAAAATGAACACAACGAGTGCGATGGCAACCTTACGCACAGGTGCAAAGGCTTCCGAGGCCAGCAGACCGAAAATGAGGCCGATAACCAGGCCAAGGTAGAGGTACATAAAACCAGCGTGGATATGTGCCAGGTCAACAATCGGTAGCTGGAGGCGATCCTCCGGGAGCACCGAAGCATCTCCAGCGTGTGGTCCCGCACCGGTGACCATAGTTCCGGTAATCAGCGTCATCGTCAGGGCCAGGCCGGAGGCGGCAGCCAGATAGCGCAGATAGCGCGGGTACATGCGGGTAGCAGTGCCGTCATCAGGCTCAGAAATCTTGACGAAAAGCATGCCAGCGAGCCAGACCAGAATCATCGAAGGCAGGAAGTGCAGCGCTACGGCGTACCACTTCAGGTCAACCCAAACGGAGATACCGCCGATAACAGCCTGGACGATAACGCCGAGACCGTTGAGGAAGGCCAGCAACTTGATTTCCTGACGGCGACCGACACGCATAACCGAAAGGAAGAGCAGAAGTGTCAGAGCAACCAGCACAAAGGTGAGCAGCCGGTTGCCAAACTCAATAATCTGATGGAGCATTTCTGCTTCCCCCGCGACAGGAACGAAGCTGCCTGGGTGACATTCAGGCCACGAAGCACAACCGAGACCTGAACCAGTAACACGGACGATAGAACCGGTTACCGCAATTGCCGCCTGTGCAATCAAAACCAGCAGGGCATAGAGCTTCTGGCGCCCGATTGGTGTCAGCGGCAAAAACGATAGGGGCAAACTTCGATCTGCAGTATTCACATTAAGAAATTCTACCCATGCTGGCGGAAAATGGTAATAAGCGAAACCCCTGCGTTGGGCTGCGCTTTTCTATGCAGATTCCCCGACAGATTCCTAGTCATTCGGCATATCAAAACGGAACCAGCGGGCCGCGAATGCAGCGCCAAGGACGCCCCACACGAGTAGCACCCCGACAGCTGACCAATGGACGGACATGGCCAATGCCGCGGAGATCACGTCGGTAAGCGCGACGGACGGCAAGAGGTGTAGCAGTACAGAGCTGATGTCATCTAACGATGGCGCAACGGCCACATACGTAGTAGCACCAATGAGGATGAACCAGATCAAGTTGGCCAGACCTAGGATTAGCTCGGCTCCCAACGTACCTCCCATGAGCAAGCCCAATGAGGTAAAGACGAACGTTCCCAGAAGCATCCCCACATAAGCCAGCAGCCAGCCGCCAATCGACAGCTCTGCGCCAAGGGCGAGCCCCACGAGACTAAACAGTACGTACTGCAACGTGACGGTGGTGCAGACCGACACAATCTTGCCTGCGATAATGCCCCAGGGTGGCACGCCTGAGGCGCCGATGCGCTTCAGGGCTCCGTAACGGCGGTCAAAGCCCACGGCAATTGCCTGTCCGGTAAACCCTGCAGACATGACGGAAATCGCCAGCACCATGGGGAAGATACGCTCGAGCGGATCATCGAGCTCCAACACCGGCACCATCACCAGGCCGATGAGCATCGCCAACGGGATAATGATGGTGAGGAGCATTTGCTCACCATGTCGCCAGAAGAGCTTCGTTTCCAACCACGCCTGCGACATGACCAACTTCGCCATGTCCGAACGCTGTGGCGCTGGGGCGAAAGTGCCCTTTGCAAAGCGGGAAGCATCGGCCCTCGGTGCGGTAGTCATTAGCTCCTCATCTCCGTTCCAGTGATCTGCAAGAAGACATCTTCAAGCGATTGCGTCGCCCTATTCAACGAGGTGATCAACACCTCTTGCTGCTCGCAACTCTGCGCCAAGACAGTCAAGGCGCGCGGTGAAGCCTCACCAATCAGGGAAAACTCTCCACCGCCAGAACGCTGCAGACGCTGTGGAAGACCGGACTCGCTGAAGTTGCGGTTGACCTCTTCGAAGTCAAGGCTGCCTCGAACGCTGATCTTCATAGCAGTGCTTGACGACGTTCCCTGGAGAGCCGATGCGCCTGCGCTAGTGATCTCCTCGGTGGTACCGGCCACAACTAAATGGCCCCGGTCGATAATCGCAACGTCGTCGGCAAGCGATTCGGCCTCGTCCATGAGGTGCGTTGTCAGGACCACAGTGACCCCATCACGGCGCAGCGACGAGATGAGATCCCAGACGGCTAGACGGGACTGAGCATCGAGGCCTGCTGTCGGCTCGTCGAGGAACACAAGCTCCGGACGTCCGACCAGGGCACATGCGAGCGACAGTCGCTGCTGCTGACCGCCAGAGAGCCTGCGGTAGTTCGTCTTACGATGGCGTTCTAGGCCAACGATTTCAAGGAGCCAATCAGTGTCCAGCGGGTTTGCGGAGTAACTGGCAACGAGGTTCAGCATTTCGCCAACGCGAACACCGGGGTAGGCACCTCCGCCCTGGAGCATGATGCCAATGCGGCTGCGCAGTGCTGTGGTTTGAGTGACCGGGTCGAGATCGAGAATGCGAATTCGCCCTTCATCCGGCTTGATGAAGCCCTCACACATTTCAACGGTTGTGGTCTTACCAGCGCCGTTGGGGCCGAGGAGCGCAAGAACCCTACCTCGATCCAGGGAAAGCGAAAGGTCTGATACAGCCTCAACGTCATCGAATTTCTTCGTTACGTTCTCAAGGCGCAGAGCAGGAGAATTGGCAGCGTTATTCACGGTTAGTCAGTCTAATCTCACAGTTTTAATGAAGGCGAAATACCTTAGATCGCGTCGAGTACGCCAAGATGACGAACATGACTGCGACGAAGAATACCAACGCCAGTAGGTAAATCTGAGCGACGGTGCCCGGAGGCAACCCCAGGCCGCGTGGTAGTACTACAAAACTGAAAATTGCCGAGTACAGAACCACGGCAATGCGAAATTGTACCCGGTTGGCCCAAGCGGACAGGGGCACGATGGCCCATAGCAGGTACCAGGGGTGCACGACGGGGAAGAGGATTACTAGAGCGAACATCGCGAGGCCGTAGCCGCCGAGCGGGTGAATGCGCCCACGGAACGTCGCTAACAGCATGCGCAGGAGCCAGGCAGCCACCAGCACTACGCCAATGCCGCGGGTAAACAGCAAAGCACTGTCGCTGATATCGCCGAGCCCCAGAAGCCTGCCGAAGAAACCAGCGATGATCCCGAGCAGGGTAGTCAACGACATCCAACTGCGCACCGTTGCGGCGCCACCCTGCGCGGTGATCCAACCAAAGCCCAGACCAGTTCCTAAGGAAACAACGACTGCCGTGACGACGGTTATTGCGCCCGTCACTACCGCGGAAAGAGCAACGGCCTTCCAAGTGCTGCCAAACTTTCGGGCCAGCCACATGCCGGCAAAGCCGAGCGCCACGAAACCGGTGACTTTGACCATTCCGGCGAGGCTGATGAGCACGATACCGCCTGCATACAGCGCCCACGATCTACCTCGGCTTTGGTTCTCGTGTCCGAGCGGTCCGGGTTCTGGCAGCTCATCGGGCACCATCGATTGCGCAGGGCCGTGGATAGCGCGCAGACACAGTTCGAGACCAACGAGCAGGAGGGCCAGCAGCAGGGCCTCATTGTGGATACCGCCCACCAGGTGCAGCAATACCAGCGGATTGAGCGTGCCCAGCCAGAGGGTGAACTGAGAGCTAACGCCGCAGCGGCGACCAAGCTGCACCAGCGCCCAGGACACCACGAGAAGCGAAACAATGGCGACAAGTCGATGCAGAAAGACGGAAGCGATCACCCCGTCGCTGGTTATCTTGGCGATACCCCATGCCACTGCGAGGGCCGTGGGACCGTATGGGCTCGGAGAGTGCGACCAAATCAATGGCACCGATCGGGCAAGTGGGTCGTTGGCTCCCAATAGGTCAACAGGCCCTGCGAGGTAGGGATCCATACCCCGCTCCACAATTGCAGCCTGCGCCAAATAGGAATAGATATCCTGCGTAAACAGGGGAGCGGTAAACATCAAGGGCAATACCCATGCCGCGTAGGTGCGTATGAGCATCGGAGTAGTCACTGCGGTGACGCGAGTCCGCGCACCGGCCAGAACGAAAGCGCCGACACCCAACCAGGCTGTGACTAACATGCCAATGCCCACGAAGGTGACGATTGTCGTTGCCACCAACATTCGACCGAGGATTAGCCCAAGTGGTGTACCCCAAAACTCATTTCCAACCACCGGTGTCGCGCCTGCGCCAATCCCGGCGACCATAATAAAGACCGCCCCGAGAGCACCCAGCCAACGCAGCCAGGTGAAGCGTCGGAGTTCGCGGTAATTGATGCGGTGTTGGAGCGGCTGTTCTGAGCCCTGGTGGAGGGTTGCCGACCTAGAACCGGCCAGACCAATTTTCGGAATGGCGTCACGCACCCCGAGAGCGTCGTCGAAGGTGGACGAGCGGCGCGAGGTAGGTCGGTTAGTTTTCACAAGGTCACATAGTAGACGATTCGACACGCCGAAAGGGCGTTCTAATCAGCGACGTTGCATTGATATTTAAATGCGTTGGACATTGTGGCCCAATTACGACACAATTATGTTGTCTAATACACCAGCGGCGCAAGTGGGATACTTGCCTCGCTGAGCCACCTAGACACCCATTATTATCCAGCAGTCCAATCGCAGGAGGTGACTCACCAGTCATGGCAGATCGGAAGCCGACAGTCAATGATGGTGATACGCGCAAGCGCATTCTCCAATTGCTTCTGGAACACAACCCGGCGTCCGCGACTTTTATCGCAGACACCCTGGGACTATCCGCTGCAGGCGTCCGCCGTCATATTGACATTCTGGTGGACGAAGGTCTTGCCGAAACCGCTCCGGCACCCAGCACCGGCCCCCGGGGCCGAGGCAGGCCAGCAAAGTCCTATCGCCTGACAGATCGGGGCCGCGCTAGATTCGGGCACGCTTACGACGATCTTGCCAGTGCAGCTCTGACCGCACTGCGCAAGGCCGGTGGTGAGCAGGCAGTTGCCCAGTTTGCCCGTCAGCGCATTGATGACATTCTGCTCGGCGTCACCCCAGTGGGGCAGGACGCAGAGAAGGAAGAGGTCGTAGAGGCCGTCGTCGATGCTTTCCGACGGGCCGGGTACGCGGCAACTATCAACCAGAACACTGGCGGCGTGCAGATTTGCCAGCACCATTGCCCAATTAGCCACGTAGCCTCCGAGTTTCCGGAGCTCTGCGCGGCGGAGCATGAAGCCGTTAGTAAATTATTAGGTCAGCACACCCAACCGTTGGCGACTATCGCTGATGGAAACGGTATCTGCACTACGAATATCCCACTCACTCCCGTAACAAAGACACTTACTGAATCGCCACAAGAAAGGAGCGGAGAATGACCCTCGCCCATGAGAACTCCCCCGACGTGGCTGAATCCACGAAGGCTGCCACTCCGCAGACTGACGAAGAGATTATCGAGTCCATTGGTGCCTACCAGTTCGGTTGGCACGACCCGGATACCGCTGGCGCTTCCGCGAAGCGTGGCCTGTCTGAAGCGGTCGTTCGCGATATTTCGGCTAAGAAGAACGAGCCGGAGTGGATGCTTGAACGTCGCTTGAAGGCTTTGGAAATCTTCGACCGCAAGCCGCTGCCCACCTGGGGCGCGGATCTGTCGGGCATCGACTTCGACAACATTAAGTACTTCGTTCGCTCCACCGAGAAGCAGGCCCAGACCTGGGAAGACCTGCCGGAGGATATTAAGAACACCTACGACAAGCTCGGCATTCCGGAGGCTGAGAAGCAGCGCCTGGTCGCAGGTGTCGCCGCTCAGTACGAGTCTGAGGTTGTCTACCACCAGATTCGCGAGGATCTGGAGGCCCAGGGCGTTATCTTCCTGGACACCGACACCGCTCTCAAGGAGCACCCGGAGCTGTTTAAGGAGTACTTCGGCACCGTCATTCCGTCCGGTGACAACAAGTTCTCCGCTCTTAACACCGCAGTCTGGTCCGGCGGCTCCTTCATTTACGTGCCGAAGGGCGTCCACGTGGACATCCCGCTGCAGGCATACTTCCGTATCAACACGGAAAACATGGGACAGTTCGAGCGCACGCTCATTATTGTCGACGAAGATGCCTACGTGCACTACGTCGAGGGCTGTACCGCTCCGATTTACAAGTCCGACTCGCTGCACTCGGCTGTTGTGGAGATCATCGTGAAGAAGGGTGGCCGCTGCCGCTACACCACGATCCAGAACTGGTCGAACAACGTCTACAACCTGGTTACCAAGCGCACCAAGTGCGAAGAGGGCGCAACCATGGAGTGGATTGACGGCAACATCGGTTCCAAGGTCACCATGAAGTACCCGGCAGTGTGGATGACCGGTCCGCATGCCAAGGGCGAGGTGCTGTCCGTGGCTATGGCTGGCGAGGGCCAGTTCCAGGACACCGGCGCCAAGATGGTGCACATGGCTCCGCACACGAGCTCCAACATCGTGTCCAAGTCCGTGGCCCGCAACGGTGGCCGCGCTGCCTACCGCGGTCTGGTGCAGGTCAACAAGGGTGCCAAGCACTCGCACTCCAACGTCGAGTGTGACGCACTCCTGGTGGACACGATTTCACGTTCGGACACGTACCCATACGTGGATGTCCGCGAGGACGACGTCACCCTCGGCCACGAGGCAACGGTTTCCAAGGTCTCTGACGATCAGCTTTTCTACCTGATGAGTCGCGGCATCGAAGAAGAAGATGCAATGGCCATGGTCGTGCGCGGCTTTGTCGAGCCCATCGCCAAGGAGCTCCCGATGGAATACGCCCTCGAGCTCAACCGCCTCATTGAACTGCAGATGGAAGGTTCGGTCGGTTAATACCAATGACTACGACGATTAACAACGAAAACCAGGCTGCTCATAGCCGTCGCGTGCTGGCGAACAAGGGCGACGTTTTCTCATCCTTCAACGTGGAGGACTTCGCCGTGCCGCATGGCAAGGATGAAGAGTGGAAGTTCACGCCGCTGCGTAAGCTCCGCGGTCTCCACAACGGCACCGCAGCAGAGCCGGTTGCAGCCTCAATTTCGGTCGAGACTGCTGGTCAGGATGGCGTCGCTGTGGACGTCGTCAAGCGTGACGACGAGCGCCTTGGTCGCGCCGGCGCCCCAACGGACCGCGTGGCAGCACAGGCGTACTCCAACTTCGACGATGCGCACATCGTGACCTTCGCGAAGAACTCGGTGTCCAAGGAGCCTGTCGTCATCGACATCGATGGTCCGGGCGAGGACAAGGTGTCCTACGGCCACATTGTCATTGACGTGCAGTCCCATGCCGAGGCCGTCTGCGTCATTAACTACCGAGGCAGTGGCACGTTCGCGGACAACATCGAGTTCGTAATCGGCGACGGCGCCAAGCTGGGCGTCGTGACCATGGTGAACTGGAACGAAGATGCCGTTCATGGTTCGGCGCACCACGTTCGTGTCGGCCGGGATGCTACGCTGCGCCACACTGTCGCAACGTTTGGCGGCGAGGTTGTCCGTATCGTTCCGCGCGTTGCTTTCACGGCACCCGGCGGCGACGTCGATCTGCTGGGCGTGTACTTCGCCGATGCCGGTCAGTACTTTGAAAACCGCATGCTGGTCGACCACGCTGTGCCGAACTGCCGCTCCAACGTGATGTACAAGGGCGCGCTGCAGGGCGAGCCGAATGTCGCTCATCGTGAGGCCCGCACCGCGTGGGTGGGAGACGTGCTCATTCGTGCAGAAGCTACTGGCACCGACACCTACGAGCTCAACCGCAACCTGCTGCTCACCGAAGGCGCGCGTGCCGACGCAGTTCCGAACCTGGAGATTGAAACCGGTGAGATTGCCGGTGCTGGTCACGCTGCCACCGTCGGCCGCTTCGACGAGGAACAGCTCTTCTACCTGCTCTCGCGTGGTATTCCGGAGCTGGCCGCTCGCCGTCTGGTGGTTCGCGGCTTCTTCAGCGAGGTCATCAACCTGATTCCGGTCGAGTCCGTTCGCGAGAAGCTTGAAAAGCTCGTTGACGAAGAGCTCAACACCGCTGGCTTCTAACCGCTTATCTTCTTTCTCACCCTTTCCGTCCTGTCACCCCGGAAGTGCCGGGGGACAGGCCACTTACACCGATTAAAGGAAAAGATTTCACTATGAGCACTTTGGAAATCCGTAACCTCCACGCGCAGGTGCTGCCGACCGACGAGTCCGCCGAGCCCAAGGAGATTTTGAAGGGCGTCAACCTGACGATTAAATCCGGCGAAACCCACGCTGTGATGGGGCCGAACGGCTCTGGTAAGTCCACCCTGAGCTACACCATCGCAGGTCACCCGCGTTACGAAGTCACCGAGGGCGAGATTCTCCTCGACGGCGAAAACGTGCTGGAGATGAGCGTCGACGAGCGTGCTCGCGCTGGCCTCTTCCTGGCAATGCAGTACCCGGTCGAGGTCACCGGCGTGTCCATGTCCAACTTCCTGCGCTCTGCAGCGACCGCTGTCCGTGGCGAGGCACCGAAGCTGCGTCACTGGGTCAAGGAGGTCCGTGAGGCAATGGCTGACCTGGAGATCGATTCGTCGTTCTCCGAGCGCTCCGTCAACGAGGGCTTCTCCGGTGGCGAGAAGAAGCGTCACGAGATTCTGCAGCTCGACCTGCTGAAGCCGAAGTTCGCCATCCTGGACGAGACCGACTCCGGCCTGGACGTCGACGCTCTGCGCGTTGTCTCTGACGGCATTAACCGCTACCAGGACGAAAACGACGGCGGCATTCTGATCATTACTCACTACCAGCGCATCCTGAACTACGTGAAGCCGGACTTCGTCCACGTCTTCCACGATGGTCGCTTCATCACCTCCGGTGGCCCGGAGCTTGCAGACGAGCTGGAAGAGCACGGCTACGAGAAGTACATCAATGCCTAACGCCGAACTACTCACCCCATCACTCCGCGAGGACTTTCCGATTCTGTCGCGCACTGTCCGTGACGGAAAGCGGCTGGTCTACCTGGACTCCGGAGCGACCTCGCAGCGCCCCAAGCAAGTCATCGATGCTGAGGTGGAGTTCCTAACCCACCACAATGCACCGGTGCACCGCGGCGCTTACGAGATCGCTGAGGAGGCCACGGACGCCTACGAAGATGCCCGCGAAGCCATCGCTGGCTTCATCGGCGCCGACTATGACGAGCTAGTCTTCACCAAGAACGCCACCGAAGCGTTGAACACAGTGGCATTCGTGCTTGGCGACGACCGCGCAGGTCAGTACCAGGTCGGCGAAGGTGACGAGATTGTCGTCACCGAGCTGGAGCATCACGCGAACTTGGTGCCGTGGCAGGAGCTGGCTCGCCGCACCGGTGCGACACTTCGTTGGTATGGCGTGACTGAGGACGGCCGCATTGACGTGGACTCGCTGGAGCTCAGCGAGAAGACCAAGGTAGTGGCCTTTACCCACCAGTCAAACGTCACCGGTGCAGTCACCGATGTGAAGGAGATGGTGCGCCGTGCACGCGAGGTCGGTGCGCTGGTAGTCCTCGATGCCTGCCAGTCGGTGCCGCATATGCCTGTCGACGTCAAAGATCTCGATGTGGACTTCCTGGCGTTCTCCGGCCACAAGATGCTCGGCCCCAACGGGGTCGGCGCGCTCTACGGTCGCCGGGAACTGCTCGAGGCACTGCCGCCGTTCCTCACTGGTGGTTCGATGATTGAGGTCGTCACCATGGAGAAGACCACCTTCGCGGCGCCTCCGCAGCGCTTCGAGGCGGGTACCATGATGACCTCCCAGGTCGTCGGCCTGGGGGCTGCGGTGAAGTACCTGGATGCCATCGGTATGGATAAGGTAGCTGCTCATGAGCACCACCTGACCGCGCTCGCACTGGAGAAGCTGCAGGAAATTGATGGCGTGACCATCATCGGTCCGACTACTCCAGAACAGCGTGGCTCTGCAGTCTCCTTCAAGGTCGAGGGCATTCACCCGCACGATCTTGGCCAGGTTTTAGACGACCAGGGCGTGTGCATCCGCGTCGGTCACCATTGCGCGTGGCCAATTCACCAAATCCTCAACGCCCAGTCGACCGCCCGGGCATCCTTCTACATCTACAACACGGAAGAGGACGTTCAGGCGCTTGCCGACGCAGTGCGCCATGCACAGAAGTTCTTCGGTGTCACCCCGTAACTTTAAGAAAGGAGAAGGACATGAAGCTCGAGCAGATGTACCAGGAAGTTATCCTGGATCACTACAAGCATCCGCAGCATGCGGGTTTGCGGGAGCCTTTCAATACGGAAGTGCATCACGTCAACCCGTCGTGTGGCGATGAACTCACGCTTCGCGTCACTCTGAACGACGACCTCACCGTCGTCAATGACGTCTCCTATGACGCCGTGGGCTGTTCTATCTCGCAAGCCTCTACCTCAGTTATGGCTGAGGAGATTGTCGGCAAGACTGTCGACGAGGCCATGGCCAAGCTTGCCGAGTTCGAGAAGATGGTCACCTCCCGAGGCAAGATTGAGGGCGATGAGGACATTATCGGCGATGGGATTGCCTTCGCTGGAGTTTCTAAGTACCCCGCCCGCGTGAAGTGCGCACTTCTCGGATGGAAAGCTTTCCAGGCCGCAACCGCTGAGGCCCTGGCCAACGCTGCTGAAGGCAACGGCGTTGGTACCGCGACTGTAACCGTTACCAATGACGAGGAAGGCCATCGCCATGACTGAACCAATCGCTAATGACGCCACCTCGCCCGCACAGCCTGATGCTGTCGACGAGGACACCATGACTACTGGTGCTCCCATTGATGAGGGGGATGCGTACGAGTCCATCACCGTCCCGCCGGCACCGGAGCAGACCGAAGCCGATAACAAGCTGGCCATCCAGGTTGAAGAGGCAATGTACGAGGTTGTTGATCCGGAACTCGGAGTCAACGTCGTGGACCTGGGCCTGGTATATGACATCTGGATTGAAGAAGGCGACATTGCCGCTATCTTCATGACACTCACGTCCCCGGCCTGCCCGCTGACCGATATGCTCACCGACCAGACTGCCTCCGAGGTTATGAAGGTCGAGGGTATCCGCGACTTCCGCCTCAACTGGGTCTGGTCTCCGGCATGGGGCCCACACATGATCACTGAGGACGGCCGCGAGCAGATGCGCGCTCTCGGCTTCTCGGTCTAGATGATCAGTGACAGCGGTGATTAGAGAACCGCTACGTTAAAAGTGCTTGGCGACGAGCTCCTGGCTCGTTCAGCTAGGCACTTTTTCGTTTGTTTATGAGTTGCTGACTGCGTTTATGGCCGGGATCGGTAGGGCGATGCGAGTTACTGACTGCATTTATGTCAAAAATGGCTCAAAAAATGGCCGGTAGGTTCAGGCGGTGAATGCATC
>NZ_KV787371.1:0-251 GCF_001807075.1 Corynebacterium sp. HMSC14B06
AAGGCGGTTTTTCGTTCGGGTGGCGTCTTTGGTGATGTCGTCGTGGAATCCGGCGAGCGTCTTCAGCGCTGCTAGTGTCTCGTCGTCGCGGTCGACTGTCCGCAGTGTGTGCGGCATGGTGCGGGCGGTGTCGGCGATGATGAATGCATCCCGGCGGTCAGTTTTTGATCGTCCAGGGTAGAAATCGGCTGCTTGTCGCATGGCCAGGCCGGGGAGGTATCCGACCGTGCAACCGCAGTCGCGGGCCACGG
>NZ_KV787371.1:271-466 GCF_001807075.1 Corynebacterium sp. HMSC14B06
CGTGGGCCTGCATGGACGCGAAGATTTCGCGCCGTGCGGCTTCGTCTTGGGGCAGCGGCTTGTCGTAAATTCTCTCGCCGGTGTTGGTCAGCGCGCAGGCATGGTGGTCGGTTTTGCCGACGTCGAGGCCGATGATGATGTCGGGTGTTGTGGACGGTTCCATGGTGGTGCCCTTCTGTTGCGGCTGGTCGCCGG